>NZ_JAVRFI010000032.1:0-69735 GCF_031845785.1 Streptomyces hesseae | reverse complement strand
GGGTGGATGGGCCCTGGTAGGGGCGTAAAGAGCTCTTCGCCGCTGGAGCCAAGTACGGGGCACCCAACACAGCAATAGCAGGCACCGCGAAGAGGTCAGCCCCGTAAGGGCCCGTCCACCCCACCCCGCCCCCGCCCCACGACGCACCGCAAGGCAAAGCAAAAGGGCGCCACCCCAGCCGACAAGGCCGGGGCAGCACCCTTTCGAGGAGAGGGGCGGCGGGGGGGTTAGCCCATCTCCTCCAGCGCCTTGCCCTTGGTCTCCTTCACGAACTTGAGCACGAAGGGAATCGAGAGCACGGCGAAGACCGCGTAGATGACATACGCACCCGACAGGTTCCAGTCCGCCAGGCTCGGGAAGCTGGCCGTGATGGCCCAGTTCGCGACCCACTGCGCGGACGCGGCGACACCGAGCGCCGCGGCGCGGATGCGGTTGGGGAACATCTCGCCCAGGAAGACCCAGACCACGACGCCCCAGGAGAGCGCGAAGAAGAGGACGAACGCGTGGGCCGCGACGAGGGCGACCGTGCCCTGCGTGGTGGGCAGGGTGCCGTCGCCCGTCTTGGAGGCGAAGGCCCAGGCCTCGAGGGCGAGGGAGACGGCCATGCCGACGGAGCCGACGAGCGCGAGCGGCTTACGGCCGATCCGGTCGACGAGGATCATCGCGATCACGGTGCCGACGATGTTGATGATCGACGTGGTGAAGCTGTAGAAGAACGAGCTCTCCGGGTTGACGCCGACGGACTGCCACAGCGTCGAGGAGTAGTAGAACGCGACGTTGATGCCGACGAACTGCTGGAAGACGGAGAGGCCGATGCCGACCCAGACGATGGGCAGGAGGCCGAAGCGACCGCCGAGGAGGTCCTTGAAGGTGGACTTCTCCTCGCTGTGCATCGCGTGCTCGATCTCGGCGACGCGCTTGTCGAGGTCGATGGTGCGGCCCTCGACCTCGGCCAGGACCTCCTTGGCCTTGTCGGTCTTGCCGACGGAGATCAGGAAGCGGGGGGACTCGGGGATGGCGAAGGACAGCAGGCCGTAGAGGACGGCCGGGACGACCATGACGCCGAGCATGAGCTGCCAGGCCTCGATGCCCAGCACCTTGCCGCGCTGCTCACCGTGGGCGGCGTTGAGGATGCCCCAGTTGACCAGCTGCGAGACGGCGATGCCGACGACGATCGCGGCCTGCTGGAAGGCGCCGAGACGGCCTCGGTAGGCCGGCGGGGAGACCTCGGCGATGTAGGCCGGGCCGATGACGGAGGCCATGCCGATGGCCATGCCGCCCAGGACGCGCCAGAAGGCGAGGTCGTAGAGCGAGAAGGGCAGGGCCGAGCCGACGGCGCTGATGGTGAACAGCGTCGCGGAGATCTGCATGACACGGATGCGGCCGATGCGGTCGGCGACCCGGCCCGCCGTGGCGGCACCGATGGCGCAGCCGATCAGCGCGATGGCGATGACCTGGGCCAGGGCGGCGGAACCGATGTCGTACTTCCCGCGAATGCCCTCGACCGCGCCGTTGATCACGGAGCTGTCGTAGCCGAAGAGGAAGCCACCCATGGCCGCGGCCGCGGTGATGAAGATGACATGGCCGAGGTGGTCCGGCTGGGCCTTGCGGCCCTCGGACCCCTGCGCCATCGCAGTGCTGGTCAAGGTTTTCTCCTGGGCCCGGCCACGTTGCCGGGAGTGGGGGGCGGCCTTTCCAGTGGGACACAAGATCAAGGGGGTCACCACGTGAAGGCGCGAGCGTCGTGGGAGACCCTATGTCTTCAATTTTCTAAGTCAATAGGTTGTGATGAAGAAGTTTCCGGGGCGTTTCCCCAGCGTTGGCTTCAATAGTTGAATCGATCTTCGGCTAGTGGAGCCGCTGACTGATCACCTTCGACACTCCGTCGCCCTGCATCGACACTCCGTAGAGCGCGTCGGCGACTTCCATCGTCCGTTTCTGGTGGGTGATCACAATCAGCTGGGAGCTCTCCTGGAGTTCCCTCATGATCCCGATCAGCCGCTGGAGATTGGTGTCGTCCAGGGCCGCCTCGACCTCGTCCATGACATAGAACGGGCTCGGCCGGGCCTTGAAGATGGCGACGAGGAGGGCGACCGCGGTCAGGGAGCGCTCGCCGCCCGACAGCAGGGACAGCCGCTTCACCTTCTTGCCGGGCGGCCGGGCCTCCACGTCCACGCCCGTCGCCAGCATGTCGTCCGGGTCGGTGAGCACCAGACGGCCCTCGCCACCGGGGAAGAGCCGGGAGAAGACGCCCTCGAACTGCCGGGCCGTGTCGTGGTAGGCGGCGGTGAAGACCTCCTCGACGCGCTTGTCGACGTCCTTGACCACCTGCAACAGATCCGCCCGGGTCTTCTTCAGGTCCTCCAGCTGCTCGGAGAGGAACTGATGGCGCTCCTCCAGCGCCGCGAACTCCTCCAGGGCGAGCGGGTTGACCTTGCCGAGCTGCTGGTACGCGCGTTCGGCGGCCTTGAGGCGCTTCTCCTGGGCGGCCCGGTCGTAGGGCACGGGACGGTTGCGCGGGTGATCCGGGTCGTCGGGGAGCTGCTCGCCCTCGGCCGGGGGCGAGGGCGGTACGGGCTGGTCGGGCCCGTACTCGGCGATCAGGACGGCCGGCTCCACGCCGAGCTCCTCCAGGGCCCTGGCCTCCAGCTGCTCGATGCGCAGCCGCTTCTCCGCGCCGAGGACCTCGCCCCGGTGGACCGAGTCCGTGAGCTTGTCCAGCTCCGTCTTCAAGACCCGGGACCGGTCTCGCTCGGCGGTCAGCTCCACCTCGCGTTCGGCCTTCGCCCGCTCGGCCCGGCCGCGCTCCTCGTCCGCGCGCAGCAGCGAGACCTCGACATGGGCCAGGAGCTGGCGGGCGCCGGACGCGACGGCCCCGGCGACCCGGGCCTCGTGCGCCAGCCGGGCCTGGCGCCGCTCGGCGCGGGCGCGTGCCTCGCGTTCGGCGCGGGCCGCGCGGTCGAGGCCGTCGGCCCGGCCGGCGAGCGCCTTGACCCGCTCCTCGTGGGTACGGACCTGGAGGCGGGCCTCCATCTCGGTCTGTCGCGCGTTGGCGCCGTCGGCGGCGAGGCGGTCGCGGACGGAGGTGTCGGGCTCGTCCGTGCCGTGCTCGTCGTCGAGTTCCTCGGCCGCCGCGAGCCGGGCGGCGAGCTCCTCGGCCTCCTCGCCGGCCCGGACGAGCGCCTCCTCGGCGCGCGCGACCGCCGCGGCCGTGCGCTCGGCCTCGCCGGCCGCCGCCCTGGCCTGCCCGGCGAGACGGCCGAGCGCCTGGGCGGTCCGCGACTTCTCCCGGTCGGCGTCGGTGCGGCGGGCGGCCAGCTCGTCGACGAGGGCGGCCGCGGTCGCGCGGCGCTCCTCGGCCGTGTGCCGGGCCTCGGCGAGCCCGGCGCAGCGGGTGGTCAGCCCGGTCAGCTCGGCGGTCGCCTCGTCCACCGCCGCCTGGGTCTCCAGGAGGCTGGGGGCGCCGCCGGAGCCGCCCTGGGCGAGGTGGGCGCCGAGCAGGTCGCCGTCGGCGGTGACCGCGGTGCGTTCGGGGTGGGTGCGGACGAACGCCTCGGCGTCGTCGAGCGTGTCGACGACGACGATGCCGCGCAGCAGCCGGCGGACGGCGGGCATCAGCTCGTCGGGGCCGCTCACCAGGGCGGCGGCCGGACGGGCGCCGCCGGGGGCGTCCTCGGGGTGAGGTGACGTTCCTTCCGGGGGTCCGGCGAGCAGGAGGGTGGCCCGGCCGGCGTCCTCCTTCTTCAGCAGGCGCAGCGCCTCGGCCGCGGCGGCGGGGCCGGTGACGGCGATCGCGTCGGCGGCCGTGCCCAGGGCGGCGGCGACGGGGAGCTCGTATCCGGGGGTGACGGTGAGGAGTTCGGCGGCCGGTCCCAGGAGTCCGGCCAATCGTTCCTGCGCGGTCAGGAGGGCTCCGGTGCCGTCCTTGCGGCGCAGGCCGAGGGCGAGCGCGTCACGGCGGGCGGTGACGGCGGCGCGGCGGCGGTCGGCCGCGGCGGCCTCCTCGCGGGCGGCGTCGAGGGCGGTCTCGGCGGCGGTCAGGGCGGCCCTGGCCGCGTCATGGCGGGCGGCGAGCTCGGCGTCGTCGGCGGCGGTGCCGTCGGCCTCGGCCTGGTGGCGCTCGTACTCCTCCTGGGCAGCGGCCGCGCGCTCGGCGGCCTCGTCGTGGGCGGCGGCGAGGCGGCCGATCTCGGCCTCGGCGGAGGCGGCGCGGCCGCGGGCGGCGGTGACGCGGCCCTGGAGCCGGGCGAGGTGTTCGCGGCGGTCGGCGATGGCGCGGGCGGCGTCCTTGAGGCGGCGTTCCTCCTCGGCGAGGCGGCGTTCGAGCTCGGCGCGGTGCCTGGTGGTGTCCTCCAGGGCGTGACCGGCGGCCTCCAGCGCGGCTTCGAGCTCGGCCTCCTGTTCGCGGACGCGGGCGGCCTCGCGTTCCAGGTCCTCCGGGTCGCGGCCCCGGCGTTCCTCGGCGGGGGCGGTGGTGGCGCTGGTGACGCGGGCGTCGGCGAGGCCGACCGTGCCGCGGACGCGTTCGGCGAGCCGGGAGAGTTCGTGCCAGGTCTGCTGGGCGCGGGCGAGGCGCGGGGCGAGCTCGCGAACGTGCTCCTCAAGGGCGGCCTCGCGCCGGGCGGCGGCGAGCAGTTCCGTCTCGGCGGCCTCCTTGCGGGCCTTGAGGGCGGTCTCGTCGGCGATCTCGGCGCGCAGGGCCTCGCGGAGAACGACCAGGTCGTCGGCGAGCAGCCGGAGCCGGGCGTCGCGCAGGTCGGCCTGGATGACGGCGGCGCGGCGGGCGACGGCGGCCTGCCGGCCGAGCGGTTTGAGCTGGCGGCGCAGTTCGTCGGTGAGGTCCTGGACGCGGGCGAGGTTGGCCTTCATCGCGTCGAGTTTCCGCAGCGCCTTCTCCTTGCGCTTGCGGTGCTTGAGGACGCCGGCGGCCTCCTCGATGAAGGCGCGGCGGCCCTGGGGGTCGGCGTGGAGGACGGAGTCGAGCTGGCCCTGGCCGACGATAACGTGCATCTCGCGGCCGATGCCGGAGTCGGAGAGCAGTTCCTGGATGTCGAGCAGCCGGCAGGTGTCGCCGTTGATCTGGTACTCGCTGCCGCCGTTGCGGAACATGATCCGCGTGATGGTGACTTCCGCGTAGTCGATGGGGAGGGCACCGTCGGAGTTGTCGATGGTGAGGGAGACCTCGGCGCGGCCCAGCGGGGGGCGGCCGGTCGTCCCGGCGAAGATGACGTCCTCCATCTTGCCGCCGCGCAGCGACTTGGCGCCCTGCTCGCCCATGACCCAGGAGAGCGCGTCCACGACATTGGACTTCCCCGAGCCGTTGGGGCCGACGACACAGGTGATCCCGGGCTCGAAGCGCAGCGTGGTGGCGGAGGCGAAGGATTTGAAGCCGCGCAGGGTCAGGCTCTTGAGGTGCACGCGGTAGGACTCTACCGGCCGTACGGCGCACGGGGCCGTCCCGCGCGCGGCGCCGCGCGCCGCCTTTAACAATGGGTTTCGCCCGGGAATCTTCAGGGCACACCATGCGTGAGGCGACGTCGCAGCGGAACAGGGGGACGGGGGACGCGACCGGATACGACGAAGGGACGCCGAAGCGTCCCTTGCTTGTGCGACTCTCCAGCGGCTGACGATGCAGCCCGACCGGGCCCCCGGGGCAGGGCACGAGTCAGGCGAGCACAGGCTCCGCCTTCGATACGTCGATGCTGTCGAGCAGCGAGTCACCGCGGTGAGCGGCGGCAGACAGCGCGTCGTTCTCGGCCTGCATCCGGATGAGCTCGGATTCAAGGTCCTGGACACGCTGCTGGAGCCGTCGCATCTCGGAGAGGACTCGGGGGTCGGAGCCGCCGACGTAACCGAGAAGCGCCTTTGCCATGATGGATGGTCCTCCACACTGAGTGACCGACCGAAGCGGTGTGGGTCGTGAGGGATTCGCACCCGCGGTGTCTGCCATCACTACTGCGGTGTTCCAATGCCAAACAGCTAAGGTGCGCGGGGCTTCCAGAGTCTCACCAAATGGTTTGACGGTCAACACGATCACACCCCGTATCCGCAGGCGTCCCAGGGGTGCGCGCGGGTTTATCCGCGCCGCATTTCCGCGCCCGGGGCCCGAGGGGGCGTAGAGATCATCCGTTGACAGGCAGCCTTGCACGATGCGGCCCGATTGGCAACCATCAGGCGATTTCCTTCTCCCACATATGCCATTGGCATATGTGGGAGAAGCTGCTCCGGCGCGATTCCCGGGGAAACCGAGCCGATATCCGATTATCCGGCGGTCGGGTCAGCGGATCTCGAAACCGTCGTATCCGCCCCTGGGAGGGCCCCAGATCTCGGTGACGCCGTCCACCCGCCCGGGCGTGTCGCCGTCCCGCAGCCAGTCGAGCAATCGTTCGCACCCCTGGCGGGAGCCCTCGGCGACGACCTGCACCCGGCCGTCGGAGAGATTGGAGGCGAAGCCGATCAGATCACCGATCCGCAAGGCATTGGCCCGAGTGAACCAACGAAAGCCCACACCCTGCACATGTCCACGGACCCACGCCGTGAGACGAACATTGTCGTTCATGTCTGCACGTTAACCGGCCAATTACATAAGCAGCACTTCGGCCCACCGTCCCGTGCCGTACAGTCACGGCCGAATAAGGCTCCCCCGTACGAGTGATGCACTTCGGCGCCGAACACGTAAGGAAGGCAGCGGATGGGTCGCCATCGACGCTCTGCCCGCGCGACCGCTGACGAGGCGGTGGCGAATGCCCGGCAGGCCCGGGCTCCCCTGAAGAGCGAGACGGCCGGAGTGTTCGAGCCCGAGGATCCGGCCGAGGCGGTCACCCAGCCCATTCCCATCGTCCGCCCCGCCCCCACCGGCACCGGCCGACACCGCAGTCCCCACCGCGCCAAGGCCAAGGCGGGCCGGGCGCCCAAGACCGGGGCCGCCGCGGCGGGCCGGGGCGGCGGAAAGCCCCCCAAGCCGGCGCCGCCCGCCCGGCGGGCCGGGCTGCTCGGCGCGTCGGCGGCCGTGGCGATGGGCGCGGTCGCGATGGTCTCCGGTCTGCTGCCCAGCGGGGCCTTCCCGCCCGGCGGCGACCCGCACTCCCCCGGCTCCGGCAGCAGCGGCCACGTGCTGGCCGACGCCCCGCCCGAAGCACCGCCCGAGGCACCGGCCTCCCCGCCCCGGCGCGACGGCCCGGCGGACCGGGCGGACGGGCGCGACGGCCCGGCCCCGGCCCGGGAGGCCCGGCCGGAGCGCGACACGGCGGCACCGCCGGCGGCGTCCGGACCGATGGCGTCCAACCCGGCCGCGCCGGAACCCCGGAGCGCCCAGGCGGAGCCGGTGAGCGCGCCCGGGCGCGGGAACCCCCCGGCGAACCGGGCCGCCGAGCGCCCCCCGGCCTCCTCCGGCACCCCGGCCGACGCACGCCCCGAGGGGCCGGCCCGCGCCGCCTTCCCCGGCCGACGCCCGGCCCCGCCGGCCCCCGGCACCCCCCGGCGGCCCGCGCCGCCCGCGCACACCGAGCAGGCCGATCACGATCCCGACGACCTGGGCGCGCTGCCCGGCACCCTGGCGGACACCCGGTCGTCCGCCGCGCATCTGGTGCTGTCCCTGGTCAACGCCGAGCGGGCGAAGGCCGGCTGCCGTCCCCTGCGGGTCAGCGGCAAGCTCAGCCGACTGGCCCAGTCGTTCAGCGACGACATGGCCCGGCGGGGCTTCTTCGACCACACCGACCCGGACGGCCGGACCCCCTGGGACCGGGCCGCCCGGCGCGGCATCAAGAACCTCGGCGGGGAGAACATCGCCCGCGGCCACCCCGACGCCCACACCGTGATGGAGGCCTGGATGCGCAGCAGCGGCCACCGGGCGAACATCCTCAACTGCGACTACCGGAGCATCGGCCTAGGGGTGCACCACGGGGGCAACGGCCCTTACTGGACGCAGGACTTCGGCTACTGACCCGGCCGTGACGCACCGCTGCCCCGGCCGTACGGCGGTACGGCCGGGGCAGCGGCGTCCGGTGGCCGCGTGGGGTCACGCGGCGGCGCGGGGACACGCGGCGGCGCGGGGTCAGGCGGAGGCGCGGCCCGCCACATAGATCCGGGTCTGCTCGGCGACGCGGCGGCCCAGCAGCTCGGCGGTGGCTATGTCCGCCTTGTGGACGCCCTCGGGGCCCTGGTCGTTGTCGGTCTGGGCACCGGCGCCGAGGAAGAAGCCGAGACGGTTGATGTCGTTCTCGGAGGAGGTGGAGCTGTTCCAGCCCGGCATCGCGCCGAGGCCGACCCAGTGCATGCCGTGCTGCGCGGCGAGGACGGTGAAGAACTGGAGGGTGTGGAGCTTGTCACCGCTCTTGGAGGCGGAGTTGGTGAAGCCGGCCGCGATCTTGTCCTGCCAGGCACGGGTGAACCAGCGCTTGGACGTCGCCTCGGCGAAGACGTGGAAGGCGCCCGAGGCGGTGCCCATGTAGGTGGGCGAGCCGAAGACGATCGCGTCGGAGGCGTCGAGGAGCTCCCACTGCGCGTCGGTGATCTCGGCGACGTTGATCAGGTGGACGGTCGCCCCGGCCTCGGCGGCACCGGTACGGACGGCCTCGGCGAGGACGGCGGTGTGGCCGAAGCCGGAGTGGTAGGCGATGGCGACGACGGGCGTGGTCACGATGGGCTCCCTGGAGAAGCTGGTTGCGCTGACTGGGTGACCAAAGGAAAGCACTAACTTTTGGATAGCGCAACCCTGTGGATAGCGCTGCGCGGGAGTATGGTGTTCCCATGACGACGATCGACGGCACGGACGAGCAACTGCCCTTCGACGTCTTCGCGCGCAACTGCCCTTCGCGGGAGACCCTGGGGCACGTCACCGGCCGCTGGGGCGCCCTGACCCTCGGCGCCCTGCGCGAGGACACGCTGCGCTTCAACGAGCTGCGGCGGCGGGTGGAGGGCGTCAGCGAGAAGATGCTGTCGCAGACGCTGCACGCGCTGGAGCGCGACGGCCTTGTGCACCGGGAGGCGCAGCCGACCAATCCACCGCGGGTGGATTACCGGCTGACGCCGCTGGGCCGCGACGTGACCGGGCGGCTGATGGGGCTCATCGAGCTCCTGGAGGAGCGGATGCCGGATGTGCTGGCGGCGCGGGAGCGGTACGACGCCACCGCGCGCTGAGTGTTCTGCTGCGGGCCGGTGGGGGCTGGTCGCGCGGTTCCCCGCGCCCCTTACGGGCGCGGCGGGCGCTGGCAGCGGGGGCAGAAGTAGCTGGAGCGGTTCATCCAGGGACGGCGGCGGATGGGCGTGCCGCAGCGGCGGCACGGCTCGTCCTCGCGGCCGTACGCGTCCAGGGAGCGGTCGAAGTAGCCCGACTCGCCGTTCACATTGACGTAGAGGCTGTCGAAGCTGGTGCCGCCCACCGCGAGGGCCTCGTTCATGACCTCGCGGATATGGGTGAGCAGCTCGGCCGTGCGCGGGCGGGTGAGGCTCGCGGTCGGGCGCTCGTAGTGCAGCCGGGTGCGCCACAGCGCCTCGTCGGCGTAGATGTTGCCGACGCCGCTGATCAGCGACTGGTCGAGCAGGGCGCGTTTGATCGTCGTCCGGCGGCCGCGCAGCGCGGTGTGGAAGGCGGCGTCGTCGAAGGCCGGGTCGAGGGGGTCGCGGGCGATGTGCGCGATCACGTCGGGCAGCCCGTCGGGGTCGTCCTCCACCGTGTCGTGCAGCGAGAGCCCGCCGAAGGTGCGCTGGTCGACGAAGCGCAGCTCGGTCGCGGTGGCGTCGGCGAAACGGACACGTACCCGCAGGTGCTTCTCGTCCGGGGAGCCCTGCGGCTGGACGAGGAGCTGGCCGCTCATACCGAGGTGGGCGAGGACGGCCTGGGTGGGCGCGCCCGTCCCGGTGAGGGGTTCCAGCGGCAGCCAGAGGTACTTTCCGCGCCGACGGGCGGGGCCCAGCCGGTGGCCGGTCAGCCGGGCGGCGAAGTCGTCCGGCCCCGCCGGGTGGCGGCGGATCGCCCGGGGGTGGAGGACCTCCACGGCAGCGACGACCCGGCCGGAGATCCAGCGCTCCAGACCCCGTCGGACGACCTCGACCTCGGGCAACTCCGGCACGGTGCTCCTTGATGGTGGCAAAGGCTAAAGAGGGCGAAAGAAAAGGTCCGGGCCGCGGTGCTCTCGCACCGCGGCCCGGACCGTCGTTCTCAGTTGGAGGATTTCTCCCCCGGCATCGCGCCGGACTCGGCGGCGGCCTTCTCGGCCGCCACACGGGCTTCCGCCGCGCTGTTGATGGCGCGCCAGGCGGACTCCGCCGCCTGCTGCTCCGCTTCCTTCTTGCTGCGGCCGGTGCCGGTGCCGTACGCGACACCACCGACGCGGGCAGCAGCCGTGAAGGTCTTCTCGTGATCGGGCCCTGTCTCGGTGACCAGGTACTCCGGCACGCCGAGACCCTCGGTGGCGGTCAGCTCCTGGAGGCTGGTCTTCCAGTCCAGGCCGGCGCCGAGGTTCGAGGACTTCTCGATCAGCGGGTCGAAGAGCCGGTGCACCAGCTCCCCTGCCGCGTCGAGGCCCTGGTCGAGGTAGACCGCACCGATGACGGCCTCCAGGGTGTCCGCGAGGATGGACGCCTTGTCCCGGCCGCCGGTGCCCTCTTCGCCCCGGCCGAGCCGGATGAAGGAGCCCAGGTCCAGGCCCCGGCCGACTTCGGCCAGCGCCCGTGAGTTGACCACCGCGGCGCGCAGCTTGGCGAGCTGGCCCTCGGGGAGGTCCGGGTGAATGCGGTACAGAGTGTCCGTGACCACCAGGCCCAGGACGGAGTCCCCGAGGAACTCCAGCCTTTCGTTGGTGGGCAGCCCGCCGTTCTCGTAGGCGTAGGACCGGTGCGTCAGCGCACGCACCAGAAGGGCGGACTCGAGTGTGTACCCGAGCCGCCCTTCCAGAAGCGTGTGGGACGAGGCCGTGTCCGCCGACGCCTTCTTCGGCGCTGTGGCGTCTGACATGAAGCCTGTCACCCGCCGATCAGACCGCGAGGACCTGGCGCTTGTTGTAGGTGCCGCAGCTGGGGCACGCGATGTGCTGCTGCTTCGGCTCGTGGCAGCGCTCGCACGCCACCAGGGGGGTGACCGCAGCCTTCCACTGCGACCGGCGGTGGCGCGTGTTGCTGCGCGACATCTTCCGCTTCGGAACAGCCACGGCTACTTCTCCTGTGTGTCATCCCCGCCGGAGCGGGGTGCGTTGTCCGTCTCGCCGGCCGTCTCGGATCCGGCGAGTCCCTTCAGTGCCGCCCAACGAATGTCGACGGACTCATGGTGGTGGTCCGGGTCGTCCGCCAGTCGCTCTCCGCATTCGGAGCACAGACCGGGACAGTCGTCCTGGCACACCGGCTGCAGCGGCAGTGCGAGCACCACCGCGTCCCGCAGCACGGGTTCGAGGTCGAACAAGTCGTCCTCGAGGTGGAGGATGTCCTCCTCATCGTCCTCGGCGTCGTCGTCCGTGGCCACGATGCGGCCCCGGGCGTCGGCGTCGGGGTAGGAGTACATCTCCTGGAAGTCCGCTTCGAACTCTCGCTCGAGCGGCTCCAGACACCTTACGCACTCCCCGGTGAGCGGCGCACGGGCGGTGCCTGTGACAAGCACCCCTTCCATGACCGACTCAAGGCGGAGTTCGATTTCCACCGCCGCGCCCTCTGCCACGCCGATGACCTCGATACCGAGGTCGCGGGGGGCGGGGACGGAGCGGGAGACCCTCTTCAGCGCACCGGGACGCCGGCCCAGCTCGCGCGTATCGAACACGAGAGGGTTGCGGGGGTCGAGGCGGGCGTTCAGGGCTTCCTGCTTTCTACGCTGCGGTGACGGCGACCCGGGTGCACGAGGCACGAAGGGCAGCCTGGATCGCGGACGTACACGCGACCGAAGAGCCAGGATACTGGACGGCCGCCCCTGGGCCCAATCCGCGTCCGGCGACGGTGGCCGGAGCGGGGTCAGCGGCCCTGCTCGTACTCGCGGAGCCGGTTCAGGTCGATCATCGAGGTGTCGAAGAAGCTGGTCTCGTCGAGGGCGCCCGCCGCCCGGGGCTGGTGCCCGTCGGCCGGGTAGCCGGCGGCGGTTCCGTAGCCGTGGCCGAGGTCCGTCCCATGGCCGTCCGTCCCCTGGGCCGGGGCCTGCCAGGCGTACGGGTCGGGCTGCTGGTAGCCGCCGGGGACGGCGTACGGGTCGGCCTGCGGCGGGTACTGCGCGGTCTGCTGGGTGTAGCCGTACGGGTCCTGCCCGCCATAGCCCCCGGCGGGGACGGTGTAGTCGCTCCAGGCGGGCTGCTGCGGGACCGGGGCCGGCTCGGGGGCCCGGTGGGCCTCCCTGGGCGCCCTCGGCGCGACCAGGGGCTCCTGCGGGCCGCCGGCGAGCTCGGCGAGGAAGTCGGCGTCGCTGGTGGGGCGGCCGGGGGCGAAGCCGTCGTGGGCGCCCAGCTCGTCGACGGGGCGGGCCCCGAGCAGCTTCTCCCGGCCCCGGCCGACGGCCTCCAGGGCCTTGGCCAGCACGGCCGAGACGGCGCCCAGCTTGACGTCCACATAGGCGTCGGCGCTCTGCCGCTGGGTCCGGGAGTCGGTGCTGCGCTCCGGGGCGTCGTGGGCCAGACCCTCGGGGTCGTGGCCGTCGCCGCCGAGGCCGAGGAGCTTCTCGCGGCCCCGGTCGACGGAGCCGATGGTCTTGGTGAGGACGACCTCGAAGTTGGCGAGGGTGCTGTCGACGTAGTCGTCGGCGCCGGCGCGGATCTCCTCGGCCTCCCGGCGGGCCTCCTCGAGGATGCGGTCGGCCTCCTCGCGGGACTGGCGGGCGACCTCGGTGTCGGAGATCAGCGAGCCGCGCTGGGCCCGGGCCGAGGCGAGGATCGCCTCGGCCTCGTCACGCGCCTGGGCGACGAGGTGTTCCCGGTCGCCGATGACCTCGCGCGCCTGGGCCAGCGAGCCGGGCAGGGCGGCGCGCACCTCCTCCAGGAGGGCGAGCAGCTCGGCCCGGTTGAGCACACAGGAGGCCGACATGGGCAGGGACCGGGCGCCGGTGACGGTCGTGACGATCTCGTCGAGTCTCTTCTGGACGTCCACCGTGACGCTCGCCGCCTTCTCGCATTCCGGGGTGGCCTGGTGGCCGATGGGAACGAACGGGGACGACTGTACGGCCGGCGGCCCCCGGCCGACAGCTACTGACGATCAGTCAGATCCGGCCCGCTGGGCGAGGCGCTCCTTGAGGGCCTCCAGCACCAGCGGCGGCACCAGGTGGGAGACGTCGCCGCCCCAGGCCGCGACCTCCTTGACCAGGCTGGAGGAGAGGAAGCTGTAGGTGGGGTTGGTGGGGACGAAGAGAGTCTCCACGCCCGAGAGGCCATTGTTCATCTGGGCCATCTGGAGCTCGTAGTCGAAGTCGCTGACCGCCCGCAGACCCTTGACGATGGCCGGGATGTCGCGGTCCTTGCAGAAGTCGACGAGCAGGCCGTGATGGGACTCCACCCGGACGTTGCCGTACTCGGCCGTGACCTGGCGGAGGAGTTCTATCCGCTCGTCGATGGTGAACAGGCCCTCCTTGGACTTGTTGACCATCACGGCGACGTGCACGACGTCGTACAGCTTCGAAGCGCGGGCGATGATGTCGAGGTGCCCATTGGTGACGGGGTCGAACGACCCCGGACAGACGGCGCGGCGCAACGGTGTTTCCTCGCTCTCCGGTCCATTCATGACGTGCCTGATCCCGTGGTGTCGGCAGTGCACGCCGAAGCGGCGTGACCGTACCAAAGCGTCCCCTCGCCGTAGCGACGGGCCCTCAGTGCGTCGAAACCCTCCGGCCAGCGGAATTCCCCGCCCCTGGTGCTGCGCTCCACAGTGACGAGCGCGTCCTCGGCCAGCCAGCCCCTGTCCCTGAGTGTGAGCAGGATCTCCCGGAGATCGTCGTCGGTGACCACGTAGGGCGGGTCGAGGAAGACCACGTCGTACGGCCGGGCGGGCGGCGCCCCGGCCACGACCTGCTCGGCCTTGCCGCCGCGCACCTCGGCGCCCGGCAGGCCGACCACGCGGACGTTGTCCTGGATGACGCGCAGGGCGCGGGCGTCCGCCTCGACGAGGAGGGTGTGGGCGGCGCCCCGGGAGAGCGCCTCCAGGCCTACGGCGCCGGAGCCGCCGTAGAGGTCCAGCACGCGCGCGCCGTCGAGGGTCCCCAGGAAGGACGTCCAGGTGGAGAACAGGCCCTCGCGCGCCCGGTCGGAGGTGGGGCGGGTGCCGGTGCCGGGCGGTACGGCCAGGCGGCGTCCGCCGGCGCGGCCGGCGATCACGCGGGTCATGGTCTCGGAGTCCTTCGGCGGTGGGTGACACGGTGCGGCGGTGGCCGCACCGACAGCGTATGGCGTCGGCGCCACGGCGTCGGCCCGGGGCCGTCAGCCCTTGTCCAGGAACTCCTCCCGGTCCTTGTCCAGCAGGGCGTCGAGCGCGGTGCGCAGCTCGGGCAGCCGGGCGAGCTCGGGGTCGGCGGCCACGACCGCGGCGGCCTCCTCGCGGGCGGCCGCGATGATCTCCTCGTCGTCGATGACGGTGAGCATCCGCAGGGAGGAGCGGACGCCGGACTGCGCCTGGCCGAGGACGTCGCCCTCGCGGCGCTGCTCCAGGTCGATGCGGGAGAGCTCGAAGCCGTCGAGGGTGGCGGCGACCGCGCCGAGCCGGGCCCGGGCCGGGCTGGCCTCCGGCATCTCGCTGACCAGCAGGCAGAGCCCGGGGGCCGAGCCACGGCCGACGCGGCCGCGCAGCTGGTGGAGCTGGGAGACGCCGAACCGGTCGGCGTCCATGATCACCATCGCGGTGGAGTTGGGCACGTTCACCCCGACCTCGATGACGGTGGTGGCGACCAGGACGTCGGCCTCGCCCGCCGCGAAGCGGCGCATCACCTCGTCCTTGGCGTCGGGCTGCATCCGCCCGTGGAGCACCTCCACGCGCAGCCCGGCCAGGGGCCCCCGGGAGAGCTCCTCGGCGACGTCGAGCACGGCCAGCGGAGGGCGACGCTCCGCGTCGTCCTCGGCGGACTTCTTCTTCGGGGCGTCCTCCTCGTCGCCGATGCGGGGGCAGACGACGTACGCCTGGTGGCCGCCCTGGACCTCCTCGCGGACCCGTTCCCAGGCGCGGGACAGGAAGTGCGGCTTGTCCTTGGCGGGCACCACATGGGTGGCGATGGGCGAGCGCCCGGCGGGCAGCTGGTCCAGGACGGACGTCTCCAGGTCGCCGAAGACGGTCATGGCGACGGTGCGCGGGATGGGTGTGGCGGTCATCACCAGCAGATGCGGCGGTTGCTTGCCCTTGGAGCGCAGGGCGTCGCGCTGCTCGACGCCGAAGCGGTGCTGTTCGTCGACGACGACCAGGCCCAGGTCGTGGAACTGGACCTTGTCCTCGATCAGGGCGTGGGTCCCGACGACTACGCCCGCCTCGCCGGTGACCAGGTCGAGCAGCGCCGCCCGGCGCGCGGCCGTGCCCATGGAGCCGGTCAGCAGGACGACCTTGGTGCCCCGCTCGGCGCCGCCGAGCATCCCGCCCTCGGCCAGCTCGCCCATCATCTCGGTGATCGACCGGTGGTGCTGCTGGGCGAGGACCTCGGTGGGGGCGAGCATGGCCGCCTGGCCGCCCGCGTCCACGACGGCGAGCATCGCGCGCAGGGCGACCATCGTCTTGCCGGAGCCCACCTCGCCCTGGAGCAGCCGGTGCATGGGGTGCTCGGTGGCCAGGTCGTCGAAGATCTCGGCGGAGACCTTCCGCTGGCCGTCGGTGAGGGTGAAGGGCAGCTTGGCGTCGAAGGCGTCGAGCAGGCCGCCGGGCGTGGGCTTGCGGGCCACGGCGGGCAGCTGGGAGTCGGCGTGGCGACGACGGGCGAGGGCGACCTGGAGGACGAACGCCTCGTCCCACTTCAGCCGGGAGCGGGCGTCCTCGATGTCCGCCTTGGCCCGGGGCCGGTGGATCTTGCGGAGGGCCTCCGGGAGCCGGACCAGGCCGCGGCCCTCGCGCAGCGCGGGCGGCAGCGGGTCCACGACGGACTCCCAGCCGGTGGCCTCCATCGAGGCGAGCACGACGTCGACCGCGTTGGAGATCTTCCAGGACTCCATCTTGGAGCAGGCCGGGTAGAGCGGGATCAGCTGGTCGGCCCAGGCCTTGGCGGTGCTCGCGTCGCTGTCGCCGCCGAGCATCTCGTAGGCAGGGTGGGAGAGCTGGCGGATGTTACGGAACGTGCCGACCTTGCCGGCGAACATGCCGCGCCGGCCGGGGACCAGCTCTTTTTGGTGGTGGTAGATCGACCGGCCGAAGAAGACCAGCTGGAGCCGGCCGCTGCCGTCGGTGACGGTCACCTCCAGCCGCTGGCCCCGGCCCTGGTTGAACTTGTGCACCCGGGCGTCGGAGACCTGCGCGACGACCGTGACGTGCTCGTCGAGCGGCAGGTCGGCGAGCCGGGTGAGCTCGCCGCGCTCGGCGTAGCGGCGCGGGTAGTGGTGCAGCAGGTCGCCGACCGTGTGCAGATCGAGGTGCTCGGCCATCACCTTCGCGGTGGTGCCGCCGAGCGTCTTCTTCAGGGGTTCGTCCAAGGCGGGCACGGGTCCATTGCACACCACGCCGCTGACAACGGGACCCGCGCGGCGCCGCCGGCGCCGCTCATTCGACGCCGATGATCAGCCGGGCGGCGTGCTGCCCGCCCCGGTAGACCACGGTGTCCACGGCCAGGTGGCCGCCGCGCACATGCCGCTGGAGGCGGTCGGCGACGGCGTCGGGGACGTCCGCGCCGAGGACGAGCGTGACCATCTCGCCGCCCGCCGCGAGCATCCGGTCCAGGACGGTCTCGGCGGTGGCGGCGAGCTCCGCGCCGATGACGGCCACGTCGCCGTCGATCAGGCCGAGGACGTCCCCGGCCTGGCAGACGCCCGCCATGGTCCACGACTGCCGTTCGGCGACGACGAGCTCCGCGTGCCGGGTGGCCCCGGCGGCGGAGGTCATGGCCACGACGTCCTCGTCGAAGCGGCGGCCGGACTCGTGGACGGCGAGGGCGGCGATGCCCTGGACCGGGGAGCGGGTGGGGATGAGGGCGACCCGGACGCCCTCGGCACGGGCCTGCTCGGCGGCCGCGGCGGCGGTGTGCCGCAGGTCCGCGTCGTTGGGCAGCAGCACCACCTCGCGCGCGTGGGCGCGCCGGACGGCCTGCACCAGCTCGCCGCTCGCGGGCGGCTCCCCCGGCCGTACGGTCACGACGGTCGCGCCGGCCTCGGCGCACAGCGCCGCCAGGCCCTCGCCCGGTACGACCGCGACGACGGCCCGCTGGACGGGCTCGTGGACCCGGGTGCGCTCGACGGCGGCGGAGCCGAAGTGGGTGATGCGGACGCGGTACGGGCGTCCGGCGTCGATGCCCGCCTCGACGGCGGCACCGGCGTCGTCCACGTGCACATGGACGTTCCACAGACCGTCCCCGCCGACGACGACGAGGGACTCCCCCAGCCCGTCGAGGCGGGTCCGCAGCCGGGCGACGGCCGCGTCGTCCGCCTCCAGCAGGTAGATCACCTCGAAGGCGGGCCCGTCGCCCGCCGGGACGTCCGCGCCGCCGGTCTCGGCCGGGCAGCCCTCGGCGAGCCAGTCGTGGGCGGCGTGGGCGGGCGCGGCGGCGGCCCGGGCGGCGCCGGGGCCGCCCGTCAGGGCGGTCACGAGCGCGCCCAGCACCTCCACGAGGCCCTTGCCACCCGCGTCGACCACTCCCGCCCGCCCGAGGACCTCCAGCTGGCACGGGGTGGCCGCCAGGGCCGTCAGGGCGCCCTCGTACGCGGCGCGGGCGACTGCCGGGCCGTCGCCCGGGGTGACCTCGGCGGCCTCGGCGGCGGCCGTGGCCACCGACAGCACGGTGCCCTCGACGGGGCGGGCGACGCCCTCGTACGCCGACTCGACCGCACGGCGCAGGGCGCGGCGCAGCAGGGCGGCGTCGTCGCGCCGCTCCTCGCCGGCGGGGGCGGCCAGGACCTCGGCCATGCCGCGCAGCAGCTGCGCCAGGATCGTCCCGGAGTTTCCGCGGGCCCCTATGAGCGCGCCGTGGGCCATCGCCCGGACGGCCTCGGCCAGGCCCGGGCGGGAGCCGGGGCCGCCGGTGGCGTGGCCGTCGAAGACGGCGTCGACGGCGCGTGCCGCCGACTCGACGGTCAGGTAGAGGTTGGTGCCGGTGTCGCCGTCCGCGACGGGATAGACGTTGATCGCGTCGATCTCCTCGCGGGCCCCGCCGAGGGCATCGAGCGCCAGGCCGCACCAGGCGCGTACCGCATCGGCGTCGAGCTGGTGCGGCACGTGGGTCCTCCTCGGACGGCGGGGGTGGGGGGAGCGCTGGAGCAGACTAGTCCCGCGCGGGGGCCCGGGGGGTGAGCCGGGCGGGTTCGGGGCCGGTCATGGTAGTTTCGTTGTCCAGGAGCGGTCGTTGTATGCTGCTCCGGTTGCCTGATGAGAATCAGGCCATCCCCCTGGCAAGCCAAGTCACCTACGACCCGGCAATGCCGGGATTTCCCGTAAGTGCATCTGAAGTCTTTGGAGTGACCCGTGGCTGCCAACTGCGACGTCTGCGGCAAGGGGCCGGGCTTCGGCAACAACATTTCGCACTCGCACCGCCGTACGTCCCGTCGCTGGAACCCGAACATCCAGCGTGTGCGTGCCGTGGTCGGTCGGACGCCGAAGCGCCTCAATGTCTGCACCTCGTGCATCAAGGCCGGCAAGGTCTCGCGCTAACTAGCTAGTAGCGCGGCAGCCTCGCCGTTCCTTGAAAGCCGGTCCCCTTCGGGGGGCCGGCTTTTTGCCGTTCTCACCGCGCGTCAGCGCGCGCTCATCCAGCCGTGGTCCACCGGTCCGATTCCCGCGCCCAGCGCGAACCCCGCCGCGATCGCGCCGGTGACGTACGATTTCGCCTCCGCGGCCGCCTCCGGCACGGAGCGCCCCTTCGCGAGGCCCGCCGCGATCGCGCTCGCCAGCGTGCACCCCGTCCCGTGCGTGTGCCGGTTGTCGTGACGTGGGGCACGGAACCAGTGCTCCTCCACCCCGTCCGTCAGGAAATCCACCGCGTCGCCCTCCAGGTGGCCGCCCTTGATCAGCGCCCAGCGCGGCCCGTACGACAGCACCGCCTCCGCCGCCCTGCGCAGGCCCGTCTCGGAGGACACCTGGACGCCCGTCAGCCAGGCGACCTCGTCCAGGTTGGGGGTGGCGACCGTCGCGGCCGGCAGGAGCTTCGTGCGGACCGCGTCGCGCGCGGAGGCGGCCAGCAGGGCGTCGCCGTGCTTGGAGATGCCGACGGGGTCGACGACGACGGGGGCGGTCACCTCGTCCAGGAGGGCGGCCACGGTCTCCACGAGCTCCGCCGAGGCGAGCATGCCGGTCTTCACGGCCTCCACGCCGATGTCGTCCACGACGCTGCGGAACTGGGCCCGTACCGCCTCGGCGGGCAGTGGCCAGGCGCCCTGGACGCCGAGGGAGTTCTGCGCGGTCACCGCTGTGACCACGCTCATGCCGTGGGTGCCGAGGGCGAGCATCGTCTTCAGGTCGGCCTGGATGCCCGCACCGCCGCCGGAGTCGGATCCGGCGACGGTCAGCACGCGGGGCGGAGGTATGCGCATGCGCGCAATCTACTCGCCGGGGATGCCGGGGATCATTCGCCCGGCTCCAGGCCGTCGTCGCCGAAGTGGTCCCAGCCGCCCGCCTTGTCCCAGGGCGCGCCGTCGACGGTGACCTGCGGGAGGGCGGAGGGGTTGACGACCTCGCCGATGATCTTCCAGCGGGCGGGGAGCTTCACGTCCGGCGGGAAGGTCGCCACGATGGCGTGGTCCTCTCCCCCGGTCAGCACCCACTGGAGCGGGTCGACGCCGACGGCCTGGCCGATGTCCAGCATCTGCGTGGGCACGTCGATGGCGGCGGTGCGCAGGTCGATACGGACCTTGCTGGCCTCGGCGATGTGGCCGAGGTCGGCGATGAGGCCGTCGCTGACGTCCGTCATGGCGGTGGCGCCGAGCGCGGCGGCGGCGGGCCCCGCGTGGTACGGGGGCTCCGGCCGGCGGTGGGCCTCGACGAAGGCGCGCGGGGAGCGGAAGCCGCGGGAGAGCACGGCGAGCCCGGCGGCGGACCAGCCCAGCCAGCCGGTGACGGCCACGACGTCGCCCGCGCGGGCCCCGGAGCGGGTGACCGGCTCGTGGTTGCGCAGGTCGCCCAGGGCCGTGATGGCGACGGTGATGGTGTCACCGCGCACCACGTCCCCGCCGACCACGGCCGCGCCGGCGACCTGGCACTCGTCGCGGATGCCGTCCATCAGCTCGGTCGGCCAGGTGGCGGCGAGCTCGGCGGGTACGACGAGGCCCAGCAGCACGGCCGTGGGCACCGCGCCCATGGCGGCGATGTCGGCGAGGTTCTGCGCGGTGGCCTTGCGCCCGACGTCGTAGGCGGTGGACCAGTCGCGGCGGAAGTGCCGTCCCTCCAGGAGTACGTCCGTACTCGCGACGACCCGGCGGTCGGGCGCCGCGACCACCGCGGCGTCGTCACCCGGCCCGAGCCGGACCGCCGGGGTGGTGGTGAGCCGGGAGGTCAGCTCTCTGATGAGGCCGAACTCCCCCAACTCGCCCACGGTGCCTTTCACTGAGCTCCTCCTCGGAGTGGTGTCGGTTGTGGTGTCGGTTGCCCTGATCCTGACGTGTCCCGCGCCGCGCAGGCCGCGCGGGTCTCCCCGCACCGTGCGGCGACGCGGTACCGTGGCGTCTCTTCTCCCCACATGATCCTCGAAGCCGCCCTGGAGGTTCCGTGGTACAGGCGTACATCCTGATCCAGACCGAGGTCGGCAAGGCGTCGACCGTGGCCGAAGTCATCGGAAAGATCTCGGGAGTGATCCAGGCCGAAGACGTGACCGGGCCGTACGACGTGATCGTGCGCGCCCAGGCGGACACCGTGGACGAGCTCGGTCGCATGGTGGTCGCCAAGGTCCAGAAGGTGGAGGGCATCACCCGCACCCTGACCTGCCCGGTGGTCCATATCTAGCTCCCCCGTATGCTCGGCCGGTGAAGTCTTCGCTCCGCCGGCCCCTCGGCCTGCCCGCCGCCGCCCTGCTGCTCGCGGCCGTGGGCTGCTCGGCGCCGGACCCGTCGGCGGGTCCGGCGGTGCCCACGCCGGACGCGCGGCAGGCCGGGCCCTGCCGGGCGCTCCACCGTGCGTTGCCGGAGGTCCTGGACGGGCGGAAGCGGCGTACCGCGGAGCCCGTCTCGGACTTCACGGCACTGTGGGGCGATCCCGCGATCACGCTGCGCTGCGGGGTGGCGCGTCCCAAGATCCTTACGCCCGGGACCGAACACTACAACCCCGGCGCGGACTCGGCGGATCTCGACGGGGTCACCTGGCTGCCGGAGCGGCAGCCGGACGGCAGCGTCCGCTGCACGACCGTGCAGCGGGAGGCCTGGGTCGAGGTGACGCTGCCCAAGCGGGTGGTGGGGGACGTCGGCGACATCAGCGCGCTGACCGATCTCGCCGACGCCGTGAAGAAGACGGTTCCGGAAGGAATCCTCCCGTAGGGGATCCCTTCCGGAGTGTCCCGAGCGGCTAGCGCAGGCCCGTGGAGCGGCGCAGGGCGGCCTGGACGAGCCGGTCGACCAGTTCCGGGTACTCGACGCCGGTCTCCTGCCACATCCGCGGGTACATGGAGATGGGCGTGAAGCCGGGCATGGTGTTGATCTCGTTGATCACGAACTCGCCGTCCTCGGTGAGGAAGAAGTCCGCGCGGACCAGCCCCTCGCAGGAGGCGGCCTCGAAGGCCTCGACGGCCAGCTCCTGGACCCGGCGGGTCTCCTCCTCGCTCAGCGGGGCGGGGACGATGCCGGAGGCGGAGTCGATGTACTTGGCCTCGAAGTCGTAGAAGTCGTGCGCGGAGACCGGGGGGATCTCGGCGGGCACGCTGGCGCGCGGGCCGTCCTCGAACTCCAGGACGCCGCACTCGATCTCACGGCCGCGCAGCAACGATTCGACCAGGATCTTCGGGTCGTGGCGGCGGGCTTCTTCGATGGCCTCGTCCAGACCGGAGAGGTCGTCGACCTTGGTGATGCCCATGGAGGAGCCGGCGCGTGCGGGCTTCACGAAGAGCGGCCAGCCGTGCTCGCCCGCGAAGTCCACGATCTTCTTGCGGGCGGCGGCCGGATCGTTTTCCCACTCGCGCGGGCGGATGACCGCGTACGGGCCGACGGGCAGGCCGAAGGAGATGAAGACGCGCTTCATGTACTCCTTGTCCTGGCCGACGGCGGAGGCGAGGACGCCCGCGCCCACGTAGGGGATGCCGGCCAGTTCCAGCATGCCCTGGAGGGTGCCGTCCTCGCCGTAGGGGCCGTGCAGCACGGGGAAGACGACGTCGACCTCGCCCAGCGCCTTGGGTACGGCGCCGGGCTCGGTGTAGACGACCTCACGGCTGGCGGGCGTGGTGACGGGCAGCAGCACCCCGCCTTCGGCGGAGTCGACGAGCTGCTCGACGCTCGGCAGCGAGCGGTCGGCGATCGTCATCCGCTCCGGGTCGTCGGCGGTCAGCGCCCAACGGCCGTCGGTGGTAATGCCGATCGGCAGCACGTCGTACTTGGCGCGGTCGATGGCGCGCAGCACCGCGCCTGCGGTCACCACGGAAATGGCGTGTTCGGAACTGCGGCCGCCGAAGACGACCGCGACACGCGGCTTCCGCTGAGGGCTCTGGGGGGAGGTCTCGCTGCTCATATCGCGTCGAGAGTACCTGGTGACCGCGGGTGCTTCAGTGTCGCTCGGCCTTGGCGCTGCGCGACATCAGCTCCTTGAGCGCCACCATGGGCGGCTTGCCCTCGTGGACGATGCCGACGACCGTCTCCGTGATCGGCATGTCGACATGGTGACGACGGGCCAGATCGAGCACGGACTCGCAGGACTTGACGCCCTCCGCCGTCTGCTCGGTGGCGGCGACGGTCTCCTCCAGGGTCATGCCCCGGCCGAGGCAGGCGCCGAAGGTACGGTTGCGGGAGAGCGGCGAGGCGCAGGTGGCGACGAGGTCGCCCATGCCGGCCAGGCCCGCGAAGGTGTGGGCGTCGGCGCCCATGGCCAGGCCCAGCCGGGTGGTCTCGGCGAGGCCCCGGGTGATCAGGGACGCCTTGGCGTTGTCGCCCAGTCCCATGCCGTCGGCGATGCCCACGGCCAGCGCGATGACGTTCTTCACCGCGCCGCCCAGCTCGCAGCCCACCACGTCGGTGTTGGTGTACGGGCGGAAGTACGCGGTGTGGGAGGCGGCCTGGAGCCGCCGGGCGACGGACTCGTCGGGGCAGGCGACGACGGCGGCGGCGGGCTGCCGGGCCGCGATCTCCTTGGCGAGGTTGGGGCCGGTGAGCACGGCGACCCGGTCCGGGGAGACCTTGGCGACCTCCTCGATCACCTCGCTCATCCGCTTCGCGGTGCCGAGCTCGATGCCCTTCATCAGGGAGACCAGCACGGTGCCGTCGGCCAGCAGGGGCGTCCACTCGGCGAGGTTGCCGCGCAGGGTCTGGGAGGGCACGGCGAGCACGGTGAACGCGGCGTCGCGGGCGGCCTCGGCGGGGTCGGTGGTGGCCCGTACGGCGGCGGGGAGCTCGACTCCGGGGAGGTAGTCGGGGTTGGTGCGGCCGGTGTTGATGGCGTCCACGAGGGCGGCGCGGCGGCCCCACATGGTGACCTCGCAGCCGGCGTCGGCGAGGATCATCGCGAAGGCGGTGCCCCAGGAACCGGTGCCGTAGACGGCGACGCGCGTCACTTGTCGTTCTCCTCCTCGGACGGGGCGTTCCCCGACGGGCTCTTCCCGGACGTGTTCGCCGCGCGGCGGGCGGCGGCCGTGGCACGGGCCTTCTTGAGGTTGTACGGCTCGGCCGGGGCGGGCTCGCCGCGCAGTTCGGCGAGGAGTTCGGTGATGGCCCTCATGATGGCCTCGGTGACCTCGCGCAGCACCTCGGCGGTGGGCTCCTGGCCGTGGTACGCGGACAGGTCGACGGGCGGGCCGGCCAGCACCCGGAGGGTCTTGCGGGGGAAGAGCCGCAGCTTCTTCTCCTTGGCGTACGGCGGCATCGCCTCGTTGGCGCCCCACTGGGCGATGGGGATCACGGGCGCGCGGGTGAGCAGGGCGACGCGGGCGGCGCCGGTCTTGCCCTCCATGGGCCACATGTCGGGGTCGCGGGTGAGGGTGCCCTCGGGGTAGAAGGCCACGCACTCGCCGTTGTTGATGGCGTCCACGGCGGCCCGGAAGGCGGTGGCCGCGTCGGCGGACTCGCGGTAGACGGGAATCTGCCCGGTGCCGCGCAGGATCGCGCCGACGAAGCTGCCCTTGAACAGCCCGGCCTTGGCGAGGAAGCGCGGGACGCGCCCGGTGTTGTACTGGTAATGGGCGTAGGACAGCGGGTCGAGATACGAGTTGTGGTTGACGGCGGTGATGAAGCCGCCGTCGGCGGGAATGTGCTCCATTCCGCGCCAGTCCCGCTTGAACAGAACCACGAGCGGCGGTTTCGCCAACACCGCCGCAAAGCGGTACCAGAAGCCGATTCTGTGGCGGGACACTCGGACACCCTTCTGTTGGAACCTGGACGTGCTTCGGGCGTGCTGCTCACCCGGGGGCCGGACAAGTGTCGCCCCGGGTACCCGGTCTGTCGAGAACGCCCCGGGGGCCCGGACTTCTCGGAACACCGTAACCCCGCCCCCGCTGCCGGGCTGCGGCAGCGGGTGACAATGGGGGACGACGCGAGGAGAGGGGACCGGGGCCGTGCTGTGGACGCTGGTGGTACCGGTGAAACCGCTGGCGGGGGCCAAGAGCCGCCTCGTGGCGGGCGCGGCGCGACTGCCGGGGCCCGCGCTGGCCCTGGCCTTCGCCCTGGACACGGTGGGTGCCGCGCTGGCCTGCGGCGCCGTGCGGGATGTGGCGGTCGTCACGGCCGATCCGCTGGCGGGGGCCCACCTGGCGGCCCTCGGCGCCCGGGTGCTGCCCGAGCCGCCGGGCGGCGGGCTGAACGCGGCCCTGGCGCACGGTGCGCGCGAGGTGCGCCGGGTACGCCCGGACGCGGCCGTGGCCACGCTCAACGCGGATCTGCCGGCATTGCGCCCCATCGAACTCGGGCGGGTGCTCGAATTCGCGGGCGGATTTCCCCGCGCATTTCTCGCGGACGCCGCCGGAATCGGTACGACGCTGTTGGCGGCGGCCCCCGGAAGGGAATTGTCCCCGGCGTTCGAGGGCGCCTCGCGTGCCCGGCACCGGGCCTCGGGGGCCCGGGAGATAACCCTGGCGGGTGTGGACTCCGTGCGCCGGGACGTGGACACCGAGCAGGATCTGCGGGCCGCGCTGGCGCTGGGCGTGGGGCCGCGCACGGCGGCGGTCGCCGGCCGGGCGCGAACCGCCGGGGCGCCCTCGCCCGCGCGGGCGGACTAGGCTTTCGGGCATGCAGGCCACCGCGTACACCTTCGATCCCCAGACCCGTGCCGGGAGCGTCCTCCTGGACGACGGCACGCCCGTGCCCTTCGACGGGGCGGCGTTCGACGCCGGGGGTCTGCTGATGCTGCGGCCCGGCCAGCGGGTGCGGATCGAGTTCGCGGCGCCGGCCGAGGGGGCCCCGGAGGTGCCGCATGCGGAGCGCCGGGTGACCCTGGTGACGCTCCAGACTTTCTGAGGACGGTCCGGAGCCGCCGCCGGGCGCGCCGCGAGGCGTCGCCCGTAGCGCGCGGCGGCGCCATGGACGTCCCGTCCGGCCGGCAGGGCCGGACACGCCGCGGGCCGGGCTCCCTGACGGGGAGCCCGGCCCGGCGCGTTACGCCGTACGTCCGCTGCCTTACTTCTTCTTGGCAGTGGTCTTCTTGGCGGTGGTCTTGCGCGCGGCGGTGGTGCGGGTGGTGGCCTTCTTCGCGGGCGCGGTCTTCTTCGCCGCGGCCGCCTTCTTCGCCGGAGCCGCCTTCTTCGCCACGGCCGCCTTCTTGGCGGGCGCCGCCTTCTTCGCGGCGGTGGCCTTGGTGGCGGGGGTCGCCTTCTTGGCCGCCGTGGTCTTCTTGACCGCGGTCGCCTTCTTGGCGGCCGTCGTCTTCTTCGCGGCCGTGGTCTTCGCCGCGGTCGTCTTCTTGACGGCGGTCTTCTTCGCGGCCGCCTTCTTGGCGGTGGCCTTCTTGGCCGCGGCCTTGGTGGTGGCCTTGCCGGCGGTCAGGCTGCCCTTGGGCGCCTTCTTGACGGAGACCTCGCCGGCCTTCGGGAGCTTCTTCGTGCCGCTCACCAGGTCCTTGAAGCCCTGACCCGCACGGAAGCGCGGCACCGAGGTCTTCTTGACCCGGACGCGCTCACCCGTCTGCGGGTTACGGGCGTAACGGGCCGGGCGGTCGACCTTCTCGAACGAACCGAAGCCGGTCACCGAGACACGGTCACCGCTGACAACCGCACGGACAATCGCGTCGAGCACTGCGTCGACGGCGTCCGCGGCCTGCTGACGGCCGCCGAGCTTGTCGGCAATCGCTTCAACGAGCTGCGCCTTGTTCACGTCTTCCCCTTCGGAGACATTGGCTGGAAAGTGCTCCAGCTTTTCGCACGTTAGGCAGATATATACCGCAAATCAAACACGAAACGGTCTAATCACCCTTGTGCCGCAACGAACCCGACGCATCACGGAGTTCCGTGCGTGCCGGGATCTTCGGGGAAACGGCCCTCGTCGAGGTCGTTCATCAGCCGGTCCAGACGCCTTGCCGCGCCTGATAGATCGTGCTTCGCCGAGGCCGTGATGGCCAGCAGCTGCCGGGACAGCGCCATCCGTACGCCCTCCGGGACTTGCAGTGCGCGCACCCTTGTGTGCGCTTCCTTGAGTTGGTCGGCGACGAGCCGGTAAAGCTTGAGTTGGCTGTCGCGTTCCATGCACCGATTGTGCCATCTGAGGCGAGTTGTCGCTCCACAGGCCCTCAACAATGCGATGCGCCCCCTGTCCGAAGACAGGGGGCGCATCATGCCAAACCCTGGGTGAGCAGCGGTAATCCGGGGTCCGCGAAGGCCGTCCGACACTGGGCCAAACGAGCCGGAATTGGTCTCAGATTCTTGCCGTGGAGGGCTTGAACGAGGGCCTGCGGGCCTCGTACGCGTCGATGTCGGAGGCGTTCCGGAGGGTCAGGTCGATGTCGTCCAGCCCCTCCAGGAGTCGCCACCGGGCGTTCTCGTCAAGGTCGAAACCGGCCGTCAGTCCACCGGCCCGCACCTCGCGCGCCACCAGGTCGACCGTCACCTGGGCCGTGGGGTCCTTCTCGGTCAGCTCCCACAGCGCTTCCACCGTCTCCTGTGGCAGAACGACGGTGAGCAGTCCGTTCTTGAGCGAGTTGCCGCGGAAGATGTCGGCGAAGCGGGACGACACGACGGTTTTGAAACCGTAGTTCTGCAGCGCCCAGACGGCGTGTTCACGGGAGGAGCCGGTGCCGAAGTCGGGGCCGGCGATCAGCACGCTGGCGCCCGCGCGCTCGGGGCGGTTCAGCACGAACTCCGGGTCCTTGCGCCACGCCTCGAAGAGCCCGTCCTCGAAGCCGTCGCGAGTGACCTTCTTCAGCCAGTGCGCGGGGATGATCTGGTCGGTGTCGACGTTGCTGCGGCGCAGCGGGACGGCCCGGCCGGTGTGGGTGGTGAACGCTTCCATCGGTCAGGCCTCCACGGGAGTGGGTACGTCGGTGGCGAGGCCGGGCAGGTCGCCCGGGGCGGCGAGGTGTCCCAGCACGGCGGTGGCGGCGGCCACCTGGGGAGAGACCAGATGGGTGCGGCCGCCCTTGCCCTGCCTGCCCTCGAAGTTGCGGTTGGAGGTGGACGCGGAGCGCTCGCCCGGCGCGAGTTGGTCGGGGTTCATCCCCAGGCACATGGAGCAGCCCGCGTGCCGCCATTCGGCGCCGGCCGCGGTGAACACCTTGTCCAGCCCCTCCTCGACCGCCTGGAGCGCCACCCGGACGGACCCGGGGACCACCAGCATCCGGACTCCGTCGGCGACGCCCCGGCCCTCGATGACCGACGCGGCGGCGCGCAGGTCCTCGATGCGGCCGTTGGTGCAGGAGCCCACGAAGACCGTGTCGACACGGATGTCGCGCAGCTCCTGACCCGGCGTCAAGTCCATGTACTCCAGCGCCTTTTCGGCGGCGAACCGCTCGGACGGGTCGGTGTACGAGGCGGGGTCGGGAACCGCGGAGGAGAGCGGCGCGCCCTGGCCCGGGTTGGTGCCCCAGGTGACGAACGGGGAGAGCGCGGCGGCGTCGATGACCACCTCGTGGTCGAAGACCGCGTCGTCGTCGGTGCGCAGGGTGCGCCAGTAGGCGACGGCGTCGTCCCAGTCCGCGCCGCGGGGGGCGTGGGCGCGGCCCTCGAGGTAGGCGAAGGTGGTCTCGTCGGGCGCGATCATGCCCGCCCGGGCGCCCGCCTCGATGGACATGTTGCACACGGTCATCCGGGCCTCCATCGAGAGGTTCTCGATGGCGGAGCCGCGGTACTCGATGACATAGCCCTGGCCGCCGCCCGTGCCGATCCTGGCGATGACCGCGAGGATCAGGTCCTTGGCGGTGACGCCCTCGGGCAGTTCGCCCTCGACCGTGACGGCCATGGTCTTGAACGGCGCCAGCGGCAGGGTCTGGGTGGCCAGCACGTGCTCGACCTGGCTGGTGCCGATGCCGAACGCGAGCGCGCCGAACGCGCCGTGGGTGGAGGTGTGGCTGTCACCGCAGACCACGGTGGTGCCCGGCTGCGTCAGCCCCAGCTGCGGGCCCACCACGTGGACGACGCCCTGCTCGATGTCGCCCAGCGGATGGAGGCGCACCCCGAACTCGGCGCAGTTGCGGCGCAGGGTCTCCAGCTGGGTGCGGGAGACGGGGTCCGCGATGGGCTTGTCGATGTCGAGGGTGGGGGTGTTGTGGTCCTCGGTGGCGATGGTCAGGTCCAGCCTGCGGACCGGTCGTCCCGCCTTTCGCAGGCCGTCGAAGGCCTGCGGGCTGGTCACCTCGTGGAGCAGGTGGAGATCGATGAAGAGGAGGTCGGGCTCGCCCTCGGCGCGCGTCACGACATGGTCGTCCCAGACCTTCTCCGCGAGTGTCCGTCCCATCGCTGTCTCTCCTGTGGGGTGGGTGATGTCCGTTCCAGAGTGGCGCTTCTTGGGAGAATATGAACTTGCGTTTCATAGTGTGAGACGCGAGTATCGTTGCATGGACAACAGTAGTGGCGGCTCTAGCGGTGTGGGCGTACTCGACAAGGCGGCTCTGGTTCTGAGCGCTCTGGAGTCCGGCCCGGCGACCCTCGCCGGGCTGGTCACGGCGACGGGACTCGCGCGTCCGACGGCACACCGGCTCGCGGTGGCCCTGGAGCACCACCGGATGGTGGCGCGCGACATGCAGGGCCGTTTCATCCTCGGACCCCGGCTGAGCGAGCTCGCCGCCGCGGCGGGCGAGGACCGGCTCCTGGCCACGGCGGGCCCCGTCCTCACGCACCTGCGCGACGTCACGGGCGAGAGCGCGCAGCTCTACCGGCGCCAGGGCGACATGCGGATCTGCGTGGCCGCAGCAGAACGACTGTCCGGATTGCGGGACACGGTGCCCGTGGGCTCCACGCTGCCGATGAAGGCCGGCTCGGCGGCCCAGGTCCTCATGGCCTGGGAGGAGCCGGAGCGGCTGCACCGCGGCCTCCAGGGCGCCCGCTTCACGGCGACCGCGCTCTCGGGCGTACGGCGGCGTGGCTGGGCCCAGTCGATCGGCGAGCGCGAGCCGGGTGTGGCGTCGGTCTCGGCGCCGGTGCGGGGGCCGTCCAACCGTGTCGTCGCCGCGGTCTCGGTCTCCGGACCGATCGAGCGGCTCACGCGCCACCCCGGGCGGATGCACGCCCAGGCCGTCCTGGACGCGGCGATCCGCCTCACGGAGGCCTTGCGGCGCAACGGGTGACTCTTTCCGGGGCTCCGGCCCCGGACCCCGGTCCCCAAGCGCCGGACGGGCTGAATTCAGCCTCGCCGGCGTTTGAGGCGCGGGGGCCCGCCACGCACAGCGTGAGCCGCACCAGGTCGCCCAGGACGTGGACGTCCAGCGACTCACCGATCGTCCGCGCCAGCCACAGCCCGTCCTCCGGATGCGGCTCCGCCCCCGGCGGGCGGAAGCCCGCGAAGGCGGGCACCGGCGCCACGGGGGCGCCCAGCAGCTCGTACACCAGCGTCCCCGGCTCCTCCCAGGCCCGTACGCCAAGGCGCACGCCCCCGCCCGCCAGCAGATACCCCGCCGCCTCGCACACCCCCAGCACCGCCAGCCCCAGCCGCTCCCCCCGTAGCCCGGCCGCCCCCGCCCGGTCGCGGGCGAAGGACCGGATCTCCGCGAGCCGCCCCGTGGGCCCCGTCCGGGCCGCCCCCGGCGGCGCGGGGAGGCGCGGTGGCGGCACGGCGGCCGCATACGCCTCCGGATCCGTGAATTCGGCGCAGGGCGTCACCAGGCGCCCGTCCACCCGCGCCGGGTGGGTGGCCCGGGCGGCGTGAGCGATGTCACCGGGGACGGCCCTGGTGTCGTACGGGCAGATCATCCGGACCGGCAGCCCGGCCAGCAGCACATTGAGCCCCGACTCCATCCGCTTCCACTCGGCGATCTGGCGCGCGGACTTCCCGGCCCACACGGGCTCGGCCAGGATCCGCAGCCGCCGCCCGGGGCGGGAGCGGCGGTCGTGGTAGCGGAGGAACGCGGACACCCGCTCCACGGGCCGGCGACCGAAGTACGCCGTCTCGGCCGTGCCCAGTTCCCCCGCCCGCTCCCCCAGCGCCCGCCGCAGCAGCTCGATGTTGGCGGGCGTCGTGGCGGCGAGGACGGGCTCCCCCGCCGCCAGCCCGTCGAGGGCGAAGGGCAGCGCCGTCGCCAGGAACTCCTCGTCCGTGCCGTAGAGGCAGGCGTGGTGGACGAAGCCCGGATCGACGCCCGGATCAATGCCCGGTTCGACGCCCGGGTCAGTCCCGCCCATGCCCGGCCCCCAGCCGGAGGCCGGGGGTCCGGTCCCAGCCCACGAGCGTGATGACCTGCCGCAGGTGCGGCCGCAGCCCGGTGAGCTCCACGGTGCAGTGGCGGGCGGCCCGGGCGCGGGCGAAGGTCATCAGCAGCCGCAGCCCGCCGAGGTCGAGGAACTCCACCCGGGACATCTCCAGGCTGACGTCGCCCCGGACCGCCGCCACGGACCGCAGGGCGTCCCGCAGACAGCGGCGTGCCCCCTCGTCGACGAGGCCCTCCAGTCGCAGCCCCTGGGGGCGGTGGGTCCGGGCGACGACCAGTTCGGGGGTGCGCACCAGCGGATCCGCCTCGACGCTCCCGGCGTGGGCGGAGGCCAGGGCGGCGAGGGCGGCGGGCTCGCAGCGGCGGATGTCGTACTGACAGACGGCCAGGGCCTGGCCCGTCCTGAACTCCTCGGCCAGCAGCGCCTCGTACCGCAGCAGCCGGCGGACGTCCCGTTCGTCGTGGACGGCGGCGCACAGGTCCCCGGCGACCCGCAGGGCGCGATAGCCCTCCCGGCGGGAGCGCTCGGCGGCGCTCCGCAGCCTCCGCAGCAGGGCGGCGGGCTCCAACCGCCCCCGGCCGGAGAGGATTTCCCCGAGCCGTACGACCTCGACCCGGCCCGCCGGCACCTCGGTCAGCCCCGGGGGGCCGGCCGTGTCCCCGGTACCGCTCAGGTAGAGGATCTTGTCCTCGGCGTCCAGGGCCCCGCGGACGAAGTCCCGCAGAATCAAGGCCCGCTCCTCGTCCGAGCCGAAGAGCAGGCACGCGTGGTCACCGGGCCGCAGATCACCGACGTGGACCATGCCGGGATTATCCCGCCGCCCCGTGAGGGACGGAAGGACGCACAAAAAATGCCCCCCGCCGAAGCGGAGGGCATTTCTTTTGTTTCGTTGTACCCCCGACCGGATTCGAACCGGCGCTACCGCCTTGAGAGGGCGGCGTGCTAGGCCGCTACACAACGGGGGCCTGTTTTACTACTGCGCTGGGGTACCAGGACTCGAACCTAGACTAAGGGAACCAGAAACCCTCGTGCTGCCAATTACACCATACCCCATGGTGGTTTTACCCAGTACCCCCGACCGGATTCGAACCGGCGCTACCGCCTTGAGAGGGCGGCGTGCTAGGCCGCTACACAACGGGGGCCCTAGCGACTCCTGTCCGGGTTTCCCCTTCCAGGAATCAGTACCCCCGACCGGATTCGAACCGGCGCTACCGCCTTGAGAGGGCGGCGTGCTAGGCCGCTACACAACGGGGGCCCTAGCGACTCCTGTCCGGGATTGCCCTTCCAGGAATCAGTACCCCCGACCGGATTCGAACCGGCGCTACCGCCTTGAGAGGGCGGCGTGCTAGGCCGCTACACAACGGGGGCTCGCACTGCGCTTCTGCTTATTCACTCGCTCCCCACCTTATCAGTGGTTTTCGAGAGAATTTCGAAGAAAGAATTCTCAGAATTCAGAATTCTTTGCTGGGGTACCAGGACTCGAACCTAGACTAAGGGAACCAGAAACCCTCGTGCTGCCAATTACACCATACCCCACCGTAACTCCACCCCTCGGAAGGGGTCTTGTTCGGCTTGCGCCGTCCGCTCCGGCCTCTCGGCCCTCTCGGGCGGCGCAGGAAGAACATTACCCGAAGGTGGACTGGGGTCCAAAATCGATAAGCCGCCTGGTGCCCGTGCGGCCGTACGTACCCCGTACGCGAGGGGCCCGGCACCCTTCGTCGAAGGCTGCCGGGCCCCTCGCGGCGGGGCGAACGGGCGTCAGCCGGCCAGCTTGGCCAGGGCAGCGTCCACGCGGGCCAGGGTGCGCTCGCGGCCCAGGATCTCAAGGGACTCGAAGAGCGGGAGGCCCACCGTGCGGCCCGTGACGGCCACGCGGACGGGCGCCTGGGCCTTGCCGAGCTTCAGGCCGTGCTCCTCGCCCGCAGCGACGACGGCGGCCTTGAGGGCGTCCGTGTTCCACTCCGCCTCGGCCAGCTTCTCGCGGGCCGTGCGCAGCAGGGCGTCCGAGCCCTCCTTCATGGCCTTGGTCCAGGACGCCTCGTCCTCGACGGGCTCGTCCAGGAAGAGGAAGTCGACGTTGGCCGTGATGTCCGAGAGGACGGTCAGCCGGGTCTGGGCGTGCGGGGCGATGGCCTCCCAGGCCGCCCGGTCGAAGTTCTCGGGGGCCCAGTTGGCGTGCGGCGCGTTCAGCCAGGGCTCACAGGCCTCGGCGAACGCCTTCACGTCGAGGCGGCGGATGTGGTCGGCGTTGATCGCCTCGCACTTCTTGAGGTCGAAGCGCGCCGGGTTGGCGTTGACGTCCTCGATGTCGAACGCGGCGACCATCTCGTCCATCGTGAAGATGTCCTGGTCGGCCGAGAGGGACCAGCCGAGCAGCGAGAGGTAGTTGAGCAGGCCCTCGCGGAGGAAGCCGCGCTCCCGGTAGAGGTTGAGGGAGGCCTGCGGGTCGCGCTTGGAGAGCTTCTTGTTGCCCTCGCCCATCACATACGGCAGGTGGCCGAAGGACGGGGTGGTGCCGTTGCCGACGCCGATCTCGGCGAGCGCCTTGTAGAGGGCGATCTGGCGCGGGGTGGAGGACAGCAGGTCCTCGCCGCGCAGCACGTGCGTGATCTCCATCAGCGCGTCGTCGACGGGGTTGACGAGCGTGTAGAGGGGGGCGCCGTTGGCGCGGACGATGCCGTAGTCCGGAACGTTCTCCGGGGTGAAGGTCAGCTCGCCGCGCACCAGGTCGTTGAAGGTGATCGGCTCGTCGGGCATCCGGAAGCGGACGATGGGCTCGCGGCCCTCGCGCTCGTACGCCTCCTTCTGCCCGGCCGTCAGCTCGCGGCAGGTGCCGTCGTAGCCGGAGGGCTTGCCGGCGGCGCGGGCGGCCTCGCGGCGGGCGTCCAGCTCCTCGGTGGTGCAGTAGCAGTGGTACGCGTGGCCGGCGTCGAGCAGCTTCTTCGCGACGTCCTTGTAGAGGTCCATGCGCTGCGACTGGCGGTACGGCGCGTGGGGGCCGCCCACCTCGGGGCCCTCGTCCCAGTCGAGGCCCAGCCAGCGCATGGCGTCGAGCAGCTGCTGGTACGACTCCTCCGAGTCGCGCGCCGCGTCGGTGTCCTCGATGCGGAAGACCAGGGTGCCGCCGTGGTGGCGGGCGAACGCCCAGTTGAAGAGGGCGGTGCGGACCAGGCCCACGTGGGGGTTGCCGGTCGGCGAGGGACAGAAACGTACGCGGACGTTCGCGTTAGCCACGCTTGATCACCTTGTTGGTGAGAGTGCCGATGCCTTCGATGGTGACGGCGACCTCGTCGCCGACGTTGAGCGGTCCGACTCCGGCCGGGGTGCCCGTGAGGACGACGTCGCCGGGGAGCAGCGTCATCGCCTCGGTGATGTGGACGATCAGGTCCTCGATGGAGCGGACCATGTCGCTCGTGCGGCCCAGCTGGCGCTGCTGGCCGTTGACCGTGCACATGATCCCGAGGTCGCTCGGGTCGAGCTCGGTCTCGACCCAGGGGCCGAGCGGGCAGGAGGTGTCGAAGCCCTTGGCCCGGGCCCACTGCTTCTCGCGCTCCTGGACGTCGCGCGCGGTGATGTCGTTGGCGCAGGTGTAGCCGAGGATGACGTCCTTGACGCGCTCCCGCGGGACCTCCCGGCACATGCGGCCGATGACGACGGCGAGCTCGGCCTCGTGGTGGACCTCGCTGGAGAAGGAGGGGTAGGCGATGGCGTCGCCGGGGCCGATGACGGCCGTCGAGGGCTTGAAGAAGGTCAGGGGCGCCTCGGGGACCGCGTTGCCCAGCTCCGCGGCGTGCTCGGCGTAGTTGCGGCCTACGGCGACGACCTTGTTGGGCAGGACGGGCGGCAGCAGCCGCACCTTGCTCAGCGGGATCTTCTGCCCAGAGCGCTCGAATTCCGCGAAGGGGTGCCCCTTGATGATGTCGAGAACAGGGCCGCCTTCAGTGGAGGCGTCCCCCTCGACGACGCCGAAAGCGACGTTTCCGTCGATGGAGAACCTGGCGATGCGCACGGGAAGCTTCTTCCCCTTTGTGTCGTGATGAGCCGGAGTCTGACGCCCCAGGCTATCGCGGGGGGCGTGCGCGTCCCGTGCGCCGCCGTGGTCCGGGCGGGGTCAGCCGCCGGACGGGGTCACTCGGCGGGGACGGCCATCACGGGCGCGGTCATCAGGACCGTGCGGCGCGGGTTGGCGGTGACGGCGGGGAGCTCCAGGACGTGCTCGCGGCGGTCGCCGTCGGAGACGCGCAGCGACTCGGCGTCCGCCAGGTGCGCGAGCGTGGTGCGACGGGGGTTGGCGGTCTTCAGGGACGGACGCGCCGACGGTGCGGTCTTCACTTGGGGGCCTCGCGTTATCGATCTCTGGGGCGTTGACTGGACGTTTTCGCCGCCTGTGCAAAGGACCAGGCTACGGCGCGCCTATCCCCAGGCGCTGGCCGGACAAGTCATGAGCTCCTTGTGAGTTTGCTCACGAAGCAACCGAAAAATACGGCATAGCGGACAGCGGTTTCGCCCCCACGAAACGGACATTGCCGTGCTGAACCTGACGTTCCGCTCCTGATCATGGCGACTGGGACAGCCGGACCCTTCCGAGGTCAGCCGTATGACTCATGGCAATAAGTCCGACATAAAGGGCGCAATCTTCTACGATCCGTCACCGCTCCCCCCACCCTGGGTCACGGACTGTGCCACCCGCCCCACCGGCCTTGTTGGGAGATCCGGCACTGTGCTGGAATTCCGGGGACCGCCAGGGGGGCACCGCGGTCCCCCCACGACTCGACACCGTCCCTCCGCTCACCCGGCGGGACGCCTGGTCCAGAGGTTGCGACGCTAGTGCAGGGACGTTTCAAGAGGGATGGCAGCGCTGCGGCGGAGCAGGAGCCGCGCGGTGCGACCGACCGCGGCACGCCCGCCGGCACGCCGGTCGACACGGCGAACGGCGGCGATGCCGCCGAACAGCCGAAGAAGGATGGGCCCACGGGGCCGGGCTCACGAATAGCCCTGCGCAACTGGCGAATCAGCACCCGTCTGATCTCGCTGCTCGCCCTTCCCGTCGTCGCGGCGACCACGCTGGGCGCCCTGCGTATCGACGACGCTCTCATCAACGTCGACCAGCTCGACCACATGAAGCTCCTCACGGAGATGACGGGCAAGGCGACCCAGCTCGCCGACGCCCTCCAGGAGGAGCGCGACCGGTCGGCCGGCCCGATCGTCAGCAACAACGCCAAGGACGACCAGATCGTCGCGACGCGGCTGAAGGCCGACCGGGCCATCGACGCGTTCAAGAGCACGACCGCGAAGGTCAAGCCGAACGACCCGACGATGACCGGTGTCCGCACCACCCTTGTCGACATCAGCAAGCAGCTCGACAAGATCAAGGCCATTCGCGGCACCGCGTACCAGGACGCGTCCATCTCGCAGACGGTCAACAACTACAACGCGCTGATCACCTCGCTGCTGTCGCTGTCCCAGGACATGGCCCAGGCCACCAGCAACAGCGACATGATCACCTCGACCCGTGCGCTGGCGTCGTTCTCCTCCGCCAAGGAGTACGCCTCCATCCAGCGAGCGGTCCTCAGCGCCGCGCTCGCCAACCCCAAGGGCGCGGGCCTGTCGGCCAACGACCACCTCTACGGCAAGACGGCGCTGGACAACGAGGAAGAGTCCCTGCGTCGCTTCACCGCCATCCGCGCCGGTGACTCCGCCGACCTGCTGAAGGCCCTCAACGGTGGCGACACCAACGTCACCGCGGCCAACACGTTCGCCGAGCACGCCTTCGGCAACAACGCCGAGGCGCTGAAGGGCGAGAAGACCAGTTACCGCGACTGGTACGACCAGGACAGCGTCAAGCTCGAAGAGATGGCGAAGATCGAGCAGACGCTGCTGTCCGAGATGGACCAGAAGGCCCTGGAGCTTCGCGACGAGGCCAACCAGGAAGCCATCCTCAACGGTGCCCTCATCGTCCTCGTTCTGGGCATCTCCCTCGTCGGCGCCTTCGTCGTGGCCCGGTCCATGGTGCGGTCGCTGCGGCGACTCCAGGACACCGCCCAGAAGGTCGCCCAGGAGCGTCTGCCCGAGCTCGTCAAGCAGCTGTCCGAGACCGACCCGCAGGACGTCGACACGTCCGTGGAGTCCGTCGGTGTGCACAGCCGGGACGAGATCGGCCAGGTGGCCAAGGCCTTCGACCACGTGCACCAGGAGGCCGTCCGCCTCGCCGCCGAGCAGGCCCTGCTCCGTGGCAACGTCAACGCGATGTTCACCAACCTCTCGCGCCGAAGCCAGGGCCTCATCCAGCGTCAGCTGTCCCTGATCTCCGAGCTCGAGAGCCGCGAGGCCGACCCGGACCAGCTCTCCTCGCTGTTCCGCCTGGACCACCTCGCGACCCGTATGCGCCGTAACGGTGAGAACCTCCTCGTCCTCGCGGGTGAGGAGCCCGGCCGCCGGTGGACCCGGCCCGTGCCCCTCGTCGACGTCCTCCGCGCCGCCGCGTCCGAGGTGGAGCAGTACGAGCGCATCGAGCTCAGCGGCGTGCCGCCGACCGAGGTCGCCGGCCGCGTCGTCAACGACCTCGTCCACCTCCTCGCCGAGCTGCTGGAGAACGCGACGTCGTTCTCCTCCCCGCAGACCAAGGTCAAGGTCACCGGTCACGCCCTGCCCGACGGCCGGGTGCTGGTCGAGATCCACGACACCGGCATCGGCCTCTCGCCCGAGGACCTCGCGGCGATCAACGAGCGGCTGGCCTCCCCGCCCACCGTGGACGTCTCCGTCTCCCGGCGCATGGGTCTGTTCGTGGTCGGCCGTCTGTCCCTGCGACACGGCATCCGCATCCAGCTCCGCCCGTCCGACTCCGGCGGTACGACCGCGCTCGTCATGCTCCCGGTCGACGTCGCCCAGGGCCACAAGCAGCCGGCCCCCGGCACCCCGGGCGTGCCCGGTGGCGCCCCGGCCGCCGGTGCGGGCCAGCAGCGCCGCCAGGTGCCGCCGCCCGGCGGCGGCCCGCGCCCGGCGATCGTGCCGCGCGGCAACGGCGGCCCCGGTGGTCCCGGCGGCCCCAGCGGTGGTGCCGCCGCGGGCAGCCTCTTCGACACCTCTCCGCGCACCGGTGCCCCGGGCGCCGACGGCCGCCCCGCGCTGCCGCCGCGCGGCAACGGCGGTCCCGCCGCCGTGCCGCCCCCGGCCTCCGGTGGGCGTCCGCAGCTGCCGGCCCGTGGTGCCGCCGCCCCCGGTGACGCCGGGCGGCAGGCGCCGGGCTGGAGCACCGAGCAGCCCCCGGCCGCCGGTCCGGCCGCGCAGACGGGCCCCAAGAACGGTCTGTCGGGCCTGACCCGCAAGGGCAAGCCGAAGAAGGGCCCGGTCGACGACTGGCCGCTGTCCACCGACGGCGAGCGGCGCCCCGGCCAGGAGACCCCGCGCGGTCACGAGGACGTCGAGGCCACGGGCGGGTTCTCCGTGCCGGCCCCGAACGCCCCGCGCCCCGGCGGCGGCCCCGGCGACACCTCGCAGTTCCCGCCGGTCCCCGCGACGGACACGCCCCGTGGCGGCCGTCCGGACGGACACACCGGCCAGTTCCCCGCGCCGGCCGACGCCGGCCGGGCACCGGCCGCCGGTCCCGGTGACACCTCGCAGTTCGCCGCGCTCGACCCCTCGGGCCGGCCGCAGTCGGGCACGGGCCAGTTCGCGCTCCCGGGCGCCGGCGGACCCGGTGAGGCTCCGGGCAGCACGAGCGGCGAGTACGATCGCCCCGCCCCGGACGCCCTGGCGACCGGTGGCACCGGCCAGTTCCCGCAGCCGGCCGCCTCTCGCGAGGACCTGTCGGGCACGACCGGCCAGTACGCCCTGCCGGCCGCCGAGGACCCGCTGACCAGCACGACCGGTCAGTTCGAGCTGCCGGCCTCCGGTCCGTCCCCGCTCTTCGAGGAGCTGGAGTCGAACTGGTTCCGCGGCGAGACCCCGGCGGCGGGCGTGCCCGTCCAGCCGGCCGACTCCGCGCGGCCGCAGACCGAGCGGGGCGACGGAGCCTCCCAGGGCGCCTGGGACTCCCCCAATGACGAGCGCTGGCGCCGGGCCGAGGCGGTCCGGGAACCGGCGGCGGGCGGGACCACCACTTCGGGGCTGCCGCGGCGCGTGCCGCGCGCCAACCTCGTCGAGGGCACCGCCGAGCAGCAGTCCCCTTCGACGACCGGTCCGCAGGTCTCGCGCTCGCCCGACGACGTGCGCGGCCGGCTGACCAATCTCCGCCGGGGCATCCAGCAGGGACGTCAGGCCGGCAACGGCCCGGCCACCGGCAGTACCAATGTTGGCCCCACCTATCAGCAGGAGCGTTAGTTGAGTCCGATGAGCCAGGCGGCGCAGAATCTGAACTGGTTGATCACCAACTTCGTGGGCAACACCCCGGGGGTGTCCCACACCGTGGTGGTCTCCGCCGATGGACTCCTTCTGGCGATGTCCGAAGGGTTTCCGCGCGACCGTGCCGACCAGCTGGCGGCGGTGGCCTCCGGCCTGACCTCGCTGACGGCCGGCGCCTCCCGCATCTTCGAGGGCGGCCCGGTCAACCAGACCGTGGTGGAGATGGAGCGCGGCTTCCTCTTCATCATGTCGGTCTCCGACGGCTCCGCACTGGCGGTGCTGGCACACCCGGAGTGCGACATCGGCCTCGTGGGCTACGAGATGGCCCTCCTGGTGGACCGGGCGGGCAATGTGCTCACCCCCGAACTCCGGTCCGAACTCCAGGGAAGCCTGCTGAACTGACCACCGCACACCGCGATTTCCGTCCGACCGTACGGCCGAAAACCCCCCACCGGCCGCCACACGACGGCATCATTGCCATCCTGCTGTCCCGTCCGGAGGATTCATGACCCCGCCCGTCTCGCCCGGCCCGTACGGTGCTTCACACCACGCGCCGTACGGGGAAGAAGAAGACGACCAGCCGCTGATCCGCCCGTACGCCATGACGGGAGGCCGGACCCGGCCGCGCTACCAGCTCGCCATCGAGGCGCTGGTCAGCTCCACGGCCGACCCGGCGCACCTCGGCGGGCTGCTCCCCGAGCACCAGCGGATCTGCCACCTGTGCCGTGAGGTGAAGTCGGTCGCGGAGGTCTCCGCGCTGCTGAACATGCCGCTCGGTGTGGCCCGCATCCTGGTGGCGGACCTGGCGGAGGCCGGCATGGTGGCGATCCACCAGCCGGGCGGCGGGGAATCCGGCGGTACGCCGGATGTGACACTGCTCGAAAGGGTTCTCAGTGGACTTCGGAAGCTCTAGCGGAGGCGTCGGCCGCTCCACCACGTCCGCGAAGATCGTGGTGGCGGGCGGCTTCGGCGTCGGCAAGACCACATTCGTCGGAGCGGTCTCGGAGATCAGTCCGCTGCGCACCGAAGCCGTGATGACCTCCGCCTCGGCGGGGATCGACGACCTGAGCCACGTCCAGGACAAGACCACGACCACCGTGGCGATGGATTTCGGTCGAATCACCCTCGATGACGACCTGATCCTGTATCTGTTCGGTACGCCGGGTCAGGACCGTTTCTGGTTCATGTGGGACGACCTGGTCCGCGGCGCCATCGGCGCCGTCGTCCTGGTGGACACCCGCCGTCTCGCCGACTGCTTCCCCGCGGTCGACTACTTCGAGAACAGCGGTCTGCCTTTCGTCGTCGCCCTCAACGGCTTCGAGGGACATCAGCCCTACGGTCCCGAGGAGGTCCGTGAGGCCCTCCAGATCGGCCCGGACACGCCGATCATCACGACCGACGCGCGTCACCGGCACGAGGCGAAGAGCACTCTGATCACGCTCGTGGAGCACGCGCTGATGGCACGGCTGAAATAGCGCCGTCCCGGTACCCGGTTATGACGGTGCGTAAGTTGTGGCATTGACCACGCGCGCACTTCGGAGTTCATAACGTTTCGACAGAGAATCGGCCGGACGCGACCACTCGTCGCGTCCGGCCGATTGCGCTCCGCGCACGGCCCGCCCGCCATTTGGCGTGGCTCGGCCTTAATGCCCGTTTTATGTCGGGCAAATCGCGGCCTTCACGGGCTCTGTCCGTTGTTTGGATTGCACCTGTCCAACGTGCTGGAATTCCCGGACTGAGCAGTCACGGCTCAGCAGATGAACGGCACAGCATCAGGTGCCGACGCCGAGAGGTTGTTGGTCGAGTGAGGCGAAGAAAGACGGGCGCCGCGCAGCAGACGCGGGACGCGCGGGGCAACTTCACCCCGCCGTCGCGCACAGCGGTGCCGCCTTCCGACATGCCCGATTCCCCCGCCGAGCCCAAGGGCAGCGGCAGCAGATTCTCGCCCCGCAACTGGCGTGTGCCGGTGCGCCTGAACGCGATCCTCCTGATCCCGGTCCTGGTGGCCCTGGTCTTCGGCGGGCTCGATGTGAAGAGCCGCGTCGACACCTGGAGCGAGGCGGCGGACGCGGCGAACACCGCGCGTCTGGTGCGGGCGGCGGCCACCTATGCGCACGCCGTGATCGACGAGCGCGACATCAGCGCCAAGCCGCTGCTCGCGGGCGAGACCGACGACGCGAACGTCAAGAAGGCCCGGGCCGCGACGGACGACGCGCGCGCCGAGTTCGACACGGCCGTGAAGAAGATGCCGGACACCCCGAGCCTCAAGCGCCGTCTGAAGGCCGTGCGGGACGCCGAGCCGACGCTGCCCAAGCTGCGTTCGGCCGCGTACACGCCTGCCCTGGAAGGCGCGAAGACCGAGGACGGCTACGGCGCCATCCAGCGTCCCCTCATGGCCTTCACCAATGAGCTGGGCCTGGGCACCGGCAACGTCACCTCGTACGGCCGCATGGTCTACGCGGTCTCCCTGGCGAAGGCCGCCGAGTCGCTCCAGCGCTCCATCGGCGCCCATCTGCTGATCAAGCCCGGTGACGCCGCCAACCAGAAGACCCTCCAGACGGCCTTCTCCTCCTACAACTTCCTCGAGTACATCGCCCGCGGCGAGTACGAGCAGGGCGGCACCGACGACGACATCAAGCGTCTCCAGGCCGCGCTGACCACCGAGGCCCAGGTGGAGGAGCAGGACAAGATGGCCGCCGCCATCATGTCCGGCGCCACCCCGGCACAGCTGAAGGCCAAGGGCGTCACGCCCGACGCGTGGCTCCAGGCCTCCACCGCGAAGTTCAGCGCGTACCGCACGGTCGAGGAGCACCAGATCGACAAGGCCGTGGACGAGGCGGAGAGCATCGCCTCCCAGGCCACGCAGGACGCGATCGTCAACTCCTCGGTCATGGTCCTCGCCCTGCTGATCGCGTTCTTCGTCGCCGGCCGGATGGCCCGCTCGATGAGCCGCAACATGCGCAGGCTCCGCACCGCCGCCTTCGACGTGGCCGAGCAGCGCCTGCCGGCGCTGGTCGACCAGCTCTCGCGGACCGACCCCGGTCAGGTCGACACCCGGGTCGAGCCGATCCCGATCACCACCCGTGACGAGATCGGCGAGGTCGCCCGCGCCTTCGACCAGGTCCACCGCGAGGCCGTGCGACTCGCCGCCGAGCAGGCCGGCCTTCGGGGCAACGTCAACGCGATCTTCACCAACCTCTCGCGCCGCAACCAGAAGCTGATCGAGGGCCAGCTGGACCTCATCACCGACCTGGAGAACAACGAGGCCGACCCGGACCAGCTGGAGAACCTCTTCCGCCTGGACCACCTGGCCACCCGTATGCGGCGCAACGGCGAGAACCTCCTCATTCTCGCGGGCGAGGAGCCGGGCCGCCGCTGGGACCAGCCCATCCCGCTGGTGGACGTCCTGCGGGCCGCCACCTCCGAGGTGGAGGCCTACGAGCGCATCGAGCTCAGCGGGCTGCCCGAGGCCGAGATCCACGGCCGGGCCGTGACCGACCTCGTGCACCTCCTCGCGGAGCTGCTGGAGAACGCCACCTCGTTCTCCTCCCCGCACACCAAGGTGCGCGTCACCGCCACCCGTCTCCCCGACGGCCGGGTGATGGTCGAGATCCACGACAAGGGCATCGGCCTGACCGCCGAGGACTTCGCGGACATCAACCACCGGCTGGCCAACCCGCCGACCGTGGACGTCGCGATCGCCCAGCGCATGGGCCTGTTCGTGGTCGGCCGCCTGGCGGCACGCCACGACGTCCGCGTCCAGCTGCGCCCCTCGGGCGAGCAGGCGGGCACCACCTCGCTGGTGATGCTGCCGGACGTCATCACCCACGGTGGCGGTGGCGAGGACCAGGCCGAGGACGACTTCACGGTCTCCCAGATGATGCCCGAGCAGCATCAGCCGCAGGTCCAGCAGGCACCGGTGGGCCACGGCCCGACCGCGGCCGAGCTCGGCTTCGACGACTCCCTGGGCATGGACCCGGTGGGCCGTTCGCTGATGCGCGACCAGCGCCGCGCGACGCTGGGGCAGGCCGCCGAGAACCGTCCGCTCTTCCGCGACGAGGTGCCGCAGCAGCAGGGCTTCGAGCAGCCGGACCCGTTCGGGCAGCCCGAGGCGTTCCAGCAGCCCGAGGCGTTCCAGCAGCCGCAGCACGCGCAGCCGCAGGAGCCGATATCCATGGAGCCCCAGGCTCCGCGGCAGTTCGACGGGTCGGGCTACCCGGAATCCGCCTACGCGGATCCGGCGGCGCCGAACCAGCAGACCTACGGCGACACATACGCCCCGGATAACCATGGGCAGTGGACCGAGCCAGGTCCGTACCAGCATGAGTACGGACAGGGTTACGCAGCGGAACCGGAATCCCAGCCGTCCGCTGACACGGCCCAGCCGGAGCGCGTAGAGTTCGACCGTCCGGGCCCCGCCTCGAGCGGCTCCCCCTCGCTGACCGGGTCCGGTCTGCCGCGCCGCGACAAGCGGTGGCAGCAGGACGGGACGGGCGAGGAGGCCACGAGGGACGGCGGAGAACCGGAGCAGTACCGGCAGGAGGTCCCACCGCGCCCCGCGGAGGGCGACAACTCCGACTGGAAGTCGGCCAACGACGAGCGCTGGCAGCGTGCCGGACAGCTCAAGGAGCCGAAGGCCGGCGGCGTGACCCCCTCCGGTCTCCCCCGCCGGGTCCCCAAGGCCAATCTGGTCGAGGGCAAGGCGGAACAGACCACGCAGAGTGGCCCGCAGGTCTCCCGCGCCCCGGAGGACGTCCGCGGCAGGTTGGCCAACCTGCGCCGGGGCATCCAGCAGGGACGCGAACGCGGCACGGACTCCCCGGAGTACCCGGCGGACACCGCGCATCAGCAGCATCAGCAACACGACCAGGGCTTCGGCCCCGGCGGCACCTACGATCAGGAGCGTTAGTGTGAGCCCGATGAGCCAGGCGGCGCAGAACCTGAACTGGTTGATCACCAGTTTCGTGGACAACACCCCAGGGGTGTCCCACACCGTCGTGGTCTCCGCCGACGGACTCCTTCTGGCGATGTCCGAAGGGTTTCCGCGGGACCGCGCCGACCAGCTGGCGGCTGTCGCCTCCGGCCTGACCTCACTGACCGCCGGTGCCTCCCGCATCTTCGAGGGCGGCCCGGTCAACCAGACCGTGGTGGAGATGGAGCGCGGCTTCCTCTTCATCATGTCGGTCTCCGACGGCTCCGCGCTCGCGGTGCTGGCACACCCGGAGTGCGACATCGGCCTCGTGGGCTACGAGATGGCCCTCCTGGTGGACCGGGCGGGCAATGTGCTCACCCCCGAACTCCGGTCCGAACTCCAGGGAAGCCTTCTCAACTAATCAAGAGGCAGTGCGTTTCGCGCCACCGCGCCGTAGGGTGCGGTGGCGCGACCGGCAGCAGACAGGCAAGTTGGAGGAGGAAACGTGGCAACGCCCCCCGGCGGTTACCCGTACGGCAGTGACCAGCAGGCTCAACCCCCGTTGAACCGCTTCGACTTCCCCTCCTCGCCAAGCCACCGCGCCATGCCGGAGCAGCAGCGCGCCGCGCACGTACCGCCTCCGCCCCAGCAACACCGGCGCGCGTCGTCGTCCCCCTCGGGCGGCAAGCACAACCCGCTGGTCCGTCCCTATGCGATGACCGGCGGGCGGACCCGGCCGCGGTACCAGCTCGCCATCGAGGCGCTGGTGCACACCACGGCCCAGCCGTCCCAGCTCCAGGGGCAGTTGCCGGAACACCAGCGCATCTGCCATCTGTGCCGTGAGATCAAGTCGGTCGCCGAGATCTCGGCACTCCTCTCCATTCCGCTCGGCGTCGCCCGAATCCTCGTCGCCGACCTGGCGGAGGCCGGACTCGTCGCCATTCATCAGCCCGGCGGCGATGCGTCCGCCGGCGGTCAGCCTGACGTGACACTGCTCGAAAGGGTGCTCAGTGGACTTCGGAACCTCTAGCGGCGAGGCAGCCCGCTCCACCACCTCCGCGAAGATCGTCGTCGCGGGTGGCTTCGGCGTGGGCAAGACCACGTTCGTCGGCGCGGTCTCGGAGATCAACCCGCTGCGAACCGAAGCCGTGATGACCTCCGCCTCGGCGGGGATCGACGACCTGACCCACGCGCCGGACAAGACCACGACCACCGTGGCCATGGACTTCGGCCGTATCACCCTGGACCAGGACCTGATCCTCTACCTCTTCGGTACGCCGGGTCAGGACCGCTTCTGGTTCATGTGGGACGACCTGGTCCGCGGTGCCATCGGCGCCGTCGTCCTCGTCGACACCCGCCGTCTCGCCGACTGCTTCCCCGCGGTCGACTACTTCGAGAACAGCGGTCTGCCCTTCGTCATCGCCCTCAACGGCTTCGACGGGCACCAGCCGTACACCCCGGAGGAGGTCCGCGAGGCCCTCCAGATCGGTCCGGACGCGCCGATCATCATCACGGACGCCCGGCACCGCAACGAGGCCAAGAGCGCCCTCATCACGCTCGTCGAGCACGCGCTGATGGCGCGGCTCCGCTAGTTCGGATGCGAAGAGGTCCCCGCACTCCTCGGGAGTGCGGGGACCTCTTCGCTTTCCCGGCACTGCGGCACCACGGCACCGCTCACGGAACGCGTAGGGCCCCTCACCGGTCAGTGAGGGGCCCTACGTCGCGTTTTGCGCGTGTTCGTCGTCAGCCCTGCCAGCTGTGCGGCGCTCTGAAGCCGGAGCTGCGCTCCAGGCGGCGCCAGGGGGCCGTGCTGCGGCGGGGACGGACGGGGGCGGCGGCGTTGTTGCCGGCGGCGGCACGGGCGAGGAGGACGGCGGTGACGGCCGCCAGTTCCTCGGCGTCGGCCGTGCCCTTCTCGACGCGTACGAGCGTGTCGTTCATGCGAATGTCTCCGATTGCTGAAGTACGGGACGGCTTACTGGGGCGGGTTGCCGTGCTTGCGCGCCGGCAGGTCCGCGTGCTTGTTCGCGAGCATCGCCAGCGACCGGATCAGCACCGACCGGGTCTCGACGGGGTCGATCACGTCGTCGACCAGGCCGCGCTCGGCCGCGTAGTACGGGTGCATGAGCTCGGCCTTGTACTCCTTGACCATGCGGGCGCGCATGGCCTCGGGGTCGTCCGCCTCCGCGATCTGCTTGCGGAAGATGACGTTGGCCGCGCCCTCGGCGCCCATGACCGCGATCTCGTTCGTGGGCCAGGCGTAGGTGAGGTCCGCGCCGATCGACTGCGAGTCCATCACGATGTACGCACCGCCGTAGGCCTTGCGCAGGATCACCGAGATCCTGGGCACGGTGGCGTTGCAGTAGGCGTACAGCAGCTTCGCACCGTGCCGGATGATTCCACCGTGCTCCTGATCCACGCCCGGAAGGAAACCGGGTACGTCCAAAAGAGTGATGATCGGGATGTTGAAGGCATCGCACATCTGGATGAACCGTGCGGCCTTCTCCGACGCCTCGATGTCGAGGACGCCCGCGAGGGACTGCGGCTGGTTGGCGACGATGCCGACGACCCGGCCGTCCAGCCGGGACAGAGCGCAGATGATGTTGGTCGCCCAGCGCTCGTGGATCTCGAGGTACTCGCCGTCGTCGACGATCTCCTCGATCACCTTGCGCATGTCGTACGGGCGGTTGCCGTCGGCGGGGACCAGGTCCAGCAGGGCGTCGCCGAGCCGGTCGGCGGGGTCCTCGCTCTCCACGCGGGGCGGGTTCTCGCGGTTGTTCTGCGGGAGCAGCGAGAGGAGGTAGCGGACCTCCTCCAGGCAGGTCTCCTCGTCGTCGTAGGCGAAGTGGGCCACGCCGGAGGTCTCGGCGTGGACGTCCGCGCCGCCGAGGCCGTTCTGGGTGATCTCCTCGCCGGTGACCGCGCGCACGACGTCGGGACCGGTGATGAACATCTGGGAGGTGTCGCGGACCATGAAGACGAAGTCCGTGAGCGCCGGGGAGTAGGCGGCGCCGCCCGCGCAGGGGCCGAGCATCACGCTTATCTGCGGGATGACGCCGGAGGCCTTGGTGTTGCGCTGGAAGATGCCGCCGTAGCCGGCGAGGGCGGAGACGCCCTCCTGGATACGGGCGCCGGCGCCGTCGTTCAGGGAGACCAGCGGGGCACCGGCCGCGATGGCCTTGTCCATGATCTTGTGGATCTTGGTGGCGTGGGCCTCGCCCAGCGCGCCGCCGAAGATCCGGAAGTCGTGCGCGTAGACGAACACCGTCCGGCCGTGCACGGTTCCCCACCCGGTGATCACACCATCGGTGTACGGGCGCTTGGCCTCCAGCCCGAACCCGGTGGCGCGGTGCCGCCGCAGCGGCTCCACCTCGGTGAAGGAGCCCTCGTCGAGCAGGAGTTCAATGCGCTCGCGGGCGGTCAGCTTCCCCTTGGCCTTCTGCGCCTGGGTCGCCCGCTCGCTCGGACCTCGCCGGACCTGCTCGCGGATGGCGTGCAGCTCGGCGACGCGCCCACGGACGTCACTCGCCTCTACGGGCGCACCTTCGAGATTGCTCATGGAAAGACGGTACGTGGCGGGCCGCCCGGAACATCATGTCGGTTCCACACAACGTCGCGCGTGTTTTCGTGGGCAGGCGGCACAGAACGCCGCAGGGGTCTTATCAGCTCCCCTGGCGCGAGGACGGGTCCCACGCTGTGAACACCCCACAAATATGGCCCGGCCCTACCGTCATCCGGGTGTCTTGACCAGGGATCTTCACCCGGACCGGCGGGCGGGCCGGAGCGCCAGCCGGCAGCCGTGCGGGGCGCAGGCGGTGCCCGGCCGGATCCTCAGCCGCACCAGGGGCCCCGTTTCCAGCACCTCCACGGTGGGGTCATGGGATGTGACGTTCCTCACAGGGTAATGCCATATGAGCTCGATGGGGTCGCCGGTGCGCAGCGGGCCCGCGAGGTGAAGGGTCGCGGTGGGGCCATTGTGGCGCAGAAGTACGGAGGCGGGGGCGTCGGCGGTGAGGGGGCCGGCGGTGCCGGGGGCCCAGAAGTTGGCGGCGGTCAGGCCGAGGGAGGGGACGTGGACGGCCTGGAGGTCCCGGGTGTTGGCGAGGACGGTGAGCCAGCCGGTGTCGGCGGCGCGGTCGGCGAGGGCGCCGGGGCCCGCGCCGGGCATCAGGAGGTGGACGTGGCAGGCGTCCTCGGGGTCGATGCCATGGGGCCGTAGGAGGGTGAGGTAGCGCCGGGTGAGGGGGGCGGGCGAGCCGTCGGCGTTGATGTCGCGCCAGGCTCCGGTGCGGGCCTCGCGCAGGGCCGTGAGCGGGGCCCCGCCGGGGAAGACATAGCCGCCGTGCCCGGCGAGGTGGGCCCAGTGGGCCCGGTCGAAGGACTCGGTCCAGCCGTCGTGGGCGGGCCGGGTCTCGCCGTCCACGGTGAGGGCGGGGGTGCCGGTGGTGCCGAGGTTGCGGTTGTCGACGACGGTCTCGACGTCGGTGCCGTCCCGGGCGGTGATCCCGGCGCCGAGGCAGATGACGGCGTCGTCCACGCAGAACCAGGACTTACGGGCCTCCAAAGTGGAGCCGAGCCCTTTGAGGTGCTGCCCGACGGCCGCGTACTCCCCGTCGGTGACGCCGCCGACCCAGCGCGCCGCCGGTCTGGGGGCGCCCCAGCCGCCGCCCTGGTTGTCGGCGAGGGGGACGGCCGAGACGGTGGTGCCGGGCAGCCGGTAGGGGTCGACGGTGGGCCAGAAGGCGTCGGTGTACTGATCGCCGGTGTGCCGGCCGCCGGTGTCCTGGCCGCCGCCGTGGCCGGTGGCCCACCAGGTGAGCATTCCGGCGCCGGTGTGCCAGCCGCGCGGGTTCTCGCCGTTGCCGTTCTCGTAGTGGGTGACGCGGTCGGAGGCCATGGCGATGGCGGCGGCCCAGCCGGGGCGGCGGTGGACGGCCCGGTCCATGGCGGGGAAGAGCCGGTGGCCCACGGGCTCGGGCGCGGTGGGGGCGGGTCCGGCGGCGATCGCGGCGAGTCGGGCGAGGTCGGCGACGCCGAACTGGGGGTCGGTGAGCACCGGGCTGGTGGTGTCCCGGGCGATCCAGCCCTTGACCATGCCGTGCCATCGCTCCCGCTCGGCCGGGCTCGCGCCCGTCGCGAGCAGGGCGATGGCGGCCATGAGGGCGTGGCCGCGCTGGTGGTCGCTCTGGACGGGCCCGTCCGGGTCGGCCGCGCGGACGCCCCTGCTGATGGCGCGGCCGGAGACGCAGTCCATCACCAGTCCATCGTGGATCAGTGGCGCGAAGGCGTTCTCCACGCTGTCGTGGATGATCCGCCGGTTGGGGTCGGTGACCTCCCAGCGCGAGCCGCGCAGCAGGGCGAAGAGCCGGCCGAGCCCGTCGAGGAGCACACAGCCGTAGGTGCCGGAGTAGGCGACCCAGGTGTGCTGGATGAACGAGCCGTCGGCGTAGAGCCCGTCCCCCTTGAGGACGTGGGGGAAGACCGGGGAGAGGGCATCGCGGGCCCGGGCGACCTTGGCGGCGTCCTCCCCCAGGACGCCCCGCAGGGCCACGATCCGGCACAGGTCGACGCGGTTGGCGCCGGTGCTGGTGCCCGTGTAGGGGCCGATCGCCGAGTCGGGGACGAAGTGGTCGACGGCGGCCAGCAGCCGGGCGCGCCGGTCCGGGCCCACCGCGTCGTGGAGGAGGGCGGCGGTGTCCAGCAGCAGCCGGGGGCTGCCGATCTGCCACTCCCACCAGTTCCCGTAGCGGACGGTCCCCGGGTGGTAGACGCGCTCGTGAAGGTGGTCCAGCCCGGCGAGGACGTCGGCGGCGAGACCGGGGTCCCCGGTGAGGCCCGTGCCGGGCTGGGCGTGGGCCTGGGCCATGGTGAACAGCCGGGCGTAGCTGAGGGTGATCCCGGCGGGCGGGTCGAAGGGGGCGTCGGGCCAGAGCGAGCCGGCGGCGGGGCGCATGCTCGCGCGATGGGCGCGGGCCTGGTCCCCGGTGCGGCGCAGGACGGTGGCGTAGGGCTCGGCGGCGGGGTCGAAGCCGGTGCCGAGCGTCAGCTCGCGCCAGCGGCGGCGCGGCCCGGCGAAGTCGTCGCCGCCGGGGACGGTGGCGGGGGCGGGTCCGGCGACGGCGGCCTCGGGGAGCGCGGCGCCCAGTCCGAGGGCGCCGAGGGCGGAGGCGGCGAGGAAGCCGCGGCGGGTCCATGCGGGGGTGGACGACGGCACGGCGCACACGGTGGCACGGGGGCGCGTGGGAGGCAATGAGGCCTCCGTGGACACCGGCCGGAAATCCCTCCGAGAAATCCCCCCGGGCAACATGTTGAAAGTTGAACCAGATAGGTCTATCGTCAATCTTGTTCAACGTTCAACCATGTTGGTTGATCCCCTTCCCGCCATCTCACTCCCAGGAGCAGTCATGGGCCTCTTCACCCGCAAGCGCGACACCGCCACCGCCCCCATCGCCGCGACCCCCACCGCCGTCCTCGACGCGGACCCGGCGCTCGCCGCGCTGACCGGCGACTACACCATCGACCCGGCCCACAGCAGCATCGGCTTCACCGTGCGCCACGCGATGGTCACCAACGTCAAGGGCTCCTTCCTCCAGCACGAGGGCACCCTCCACCTCGACGGTTCCGACCCCTCCCGTTCCACCGCCGCCATCGACGTCAGGATCGACAGCGTCGACACCGGCATCAAGGACCGCGACGCCCACCTGCTGAGCGGCGACTTCTTCGACGCCGGGACGTTCCCCCTGATGACCTTCCGCTCCACCGCCGCCGAGCGCGTCGGCGGCGACCGCTACCGCCTCACCGGCGACCTCACCATCAAGGACGTCACCCGGCCCCTCTCCCTCGACCTGGAGTTCAACGGCGCGGCCACGGACGTCTACGGCAGCGAGCGCGTCGGCTTCGAGGGCAGCGCCGAGATCCTGCGCTCCGACTGGGGCCTGACCTGGAACGCGGCCCTGGAGGCCGGCGGTGTGATGGTCAGCGACAAGGTGAAGCTGACCTTCGACATCTCCGCGGTGAAGACCGCCGCCGCCCAGGCCTGACCCCCGTGCGGATCAGCGACCGAGGCGCGCCAGACGGTCCATGACCTCCGCGCCTCGGTCCGCCGCCACGCTCAGCGCTATGTGATTGTCGGGCCGTACGAGCACGAGCCCGTCACCCTCGATCCCGTACGCCCGCCGCACATGCCCCTCGTGGTCGTCGACGTGGCACGTGGTCAGCATCCCCTCATACCTCTCCCCCGCCTCCACGAGAGCCTTCGCGCTCGTCGGCCCGACACCGATGAGGGTGAAGCGCGGCCCGGCGAAGACCTCGAAGAGCCGTATCCCCGCGCCGGTCACGGCGTCCCGGCAGGGCGCGTCGGGCGCCCGCTCCCCCGCCTTGGGCCCGCCCCACGCCAGCGAGCTCCAGCGGTAGCCGACGCCCAGCGTGGTGATGTCGTCGGTGACCACGGCCTCGGTGCCGACACCCGCCTCCCGGACGCCCTCCAGGACCGCGCGCAGCCGCTCGTTCGTGAGGTCCAGCGTCCACGCCGCGACCGGCAGCCGCTCCTCCTCATAGGTGTCCAGCAGCCCGGGGCCGGCCAGGCCGCGGACTATGAAGGCCAGTTTCCAGCCCAGGTTGAAGGCGTCCTGGATGCCGGTGTTCATCCCCAGGCCGCCGGCGATCGAGTGGACGTGGGCCGCGTCCCCGGCGAGGAGGGCCCTCCCGACCCGAAAGCGGTCGGCCATACGGACGTTGACGCGGTAGACGGAGAACCAGGTGGGGTCGGTCAGCCGCACGCCCGGTATCCGGGCGCACCGCTCGAAGAGCCGCTGGAAGGATTCGAGCGTCGGCGGCAGCGGTCGGCCGTCGGCGTCGCGCTCGGGCGAGCCCTGCAACTGCCAGTGCGAGCTGCCCGGGAAGGGGCAGAGCAGAAGGGCCGCGTCCTCGTCGAACCACTGGTGCCAGTAGGCGGGATCGAGCCCGTCGGCGCGGACGTCGCCGACCACCATGCTCTCCTCGGCGTCGGTCTCCCCCTCGAAGGCCACACCCAGCGCCTTGCGCACGGGGCTGTGGCCGCCGTCGCAGCCCACGAGATAGGACGCCGCGATCCGCCGGCCGTCGGCGAGCGTCGCCACGACGCCGTCCGCGTCCTGGGTGAACCCGGCCAGCTCACAGCCGAGTTCGACCTGGACGCCGTGCTCGGCGAGCCCCTCGCGCAGGATCTCCTCCGTGCGCCACTGGGGGATGAGCAGGCCGCTGGCGTAGGGGGTGTCGGGCGTGGGGACCCGGTCCTCGAAGGCGACGTGGTCCGCCACGGCGACGCCGCCGCGGTATTTGCGCAGGGCGATGTGCTCGGTGCCGGACGCCGCCGCCCGCTCCCCCACCCCGAGGTCGTCGAAGAGCTCGCGGCTGCGCTGGTTGAGGCCCTTGCCACGGGAAGAGCGGTGGAATTCCGGGGACTTGTCGATGATGCGGACGGCCACGCCGCTGCGGGCGAGCGAGCAGGCGAGGGTGAGGCCGGTGGGGCCGGCGCCCACGATCAGCACGTCGGTCGATGGGTCGGCCGGCGGGTCGGTCGTTACGTCTTTCGAAGTCATGTGCCCATGAAAGACCCACCCGAGCGAAAACGCAACCGAGTAACAAAAGATTCCGAGTAATGTCACCTGCTAGAGTGACCCCGTGACCGATGAGACGGGACTGCGGGAACGGAAGAAGCAGCGCACGCGCCAGGCGCTGTCCGACACGGCCATCGAGCTGTTCCTGAAGCACGGCTTCGACCAGGTGTCCGTCGCGGACGTCGCGGCGGCGGTGGAGGTGTCCAAGCCGACGCTGTTCCGCTACTTCCCGGCCAAGGAGGACCTGGCGCTGCACCGGATCGCGGACCATCAGGGCGAGGCGGCGCGCGTCGTCGCCGACAGGGCAGCCGGCCAGTCCCCGCTGGACGCGCTCCGCGCGCACTACCACGCGCGGCTGGACGCCCACGATCCCATCACGGGTCTCAACGACCACGCCGTGGTACGGGCGTTCAACGACATGCTCTACGGGACGCCCAGCCTGCTCGCCCGCCTCGTCCGCTATTCCGAGCGGGACGAGGAGCTGCTGGCGGGGGTGCTGCTGGAGACGGGCGGCGACGCGCTGATCGCCGGGCTCGCGGCGGCGCAGATCATCACCGTGCATCAGCGGTTGGCGCAGGAGAATTGGCGGAAGCTTGCGTCGGGGCGGGCGATCGCGGATGCGTTGCCCGAAGCGCATGGCGATGCGGATCGGGCCTTTGACCTGTTGGGGGCGGGGCTGGGGGTTTCTTTCCCCTGACCCGCCCCTTCCCGTGACCGGGGCTGCGCCCCGGGACCCCCGGGGCAGTGCGGGCCGTGGGTCGGTTTGTGCCCACCCTCCCCCAGCTACCGCTGGGAGGTGCCCCCAGCCCTGCGGAACGATTGCCCACAAACCGTCACCGTCTACTCCTGCGGGTCTACCCCCGCCCTCCGCAAGCCGTACGCGTACGCGTCGTCCAAGGCCTGCCACGACGCCGCGATGACGTTTTCCGCCACGCCTACCGTGGACCAGTCGCCGCTCTCGTCACTCGTGGAGACCAGGACCCGGGTCGTCGAGCCCGTGCCCAGGTTGCCCTCCAGGATGCGGACCTTGTAGTCGGTCAGGCGGATGCCGGCCAGCTGGGGGTAGATGCGCTCCAGCGCCACCCGCAGCGCGCGGTCGAGGGCGTCGACCGGGCCGTTGCCCTCGGCCGTGGCGACGATGCGCTCGCCCTTCGCCCACAGCTTCACGGTCGCCTCGTTGGCGTGGGTGCCGTCAGGGCGGTCCTCGGCGATGGCCCGCCAGGACTCCACGCGGTAGTAACGCCGCGCCCGGCCCTCGATCTCCTCGCGGAGCAGCAGCTCGAAGGAGGCGTCGGCGGCCTCGTATGTGTAGCCCGCCAGCTCGCGCTCCTTGACCCGCTGGACGACGCGCCCGACCAGCTCGCGGTCGCCGCCGAGGTCGACGCCGAGCTCCTTGCCCTTGAGCTCGATGGAGGCGCGGCCTGCCATGTCGGAGACGAGCATCCGCATGGTGTTGCCGACCCGCTCGGGGTCGATGTGCTGGTAGAGGTCCGGATCCACCTTGATCGCCGAGGCGTGCAGCCCGGCCTTGTGGGCGAAGGCGGAGACTCCCACGTACGGCTGATGCGTGGACGGCGTGAGGTTGACGACCTCGGCGATGGCGTGCGAGATCCGGGTCGTCTCGGCCAGCCTGCCGGGCGGCAGCACCCGCCGGTCGTACTTGATCTCCAGGGCGGCGACCACCGGGAAGAGGTTGGCGTTGCCGACGCGCTCCCCGTAGCCGTTGGCCGTGCACTGGACGTGGGTGGCGCCGGCGTCCACCGCGGCGAGGGTGTTGGCGACGGCGCAGCCCGTGTCGTCCTGGGTGTGGATGCCCAGGCGCGCGCCGGTGTCGGTGAGCACGGTCCGGACGACGGCGTCGATCTGGGCGGGCAGCATGCCGCCGTTGGTGTCGCACAGGACGACCACGTCGGCACCGGCCTCGTAGGCGGTCCGCACGACCTGGGTGGCGTAGCCGGAGTTGGCGCGGTAGCCGTCGAAGAAGTGCTCGCAGTCGACGAAGACGCGGCGGCCGTGCGAGCGCAGGTACGCGACCGTATCGCGCACCATCGCGAGGTTCTCCTCGAGCGTGGTGCGCAGGGCGAGTTCCACGTGCCGGTCGTGCGACTTGGCGACGAGGGTGATGACGGGGGCCCCGGAGTCCAGGAGGGCGGCGACCTGCCGGTCGTCCTCGGCACGCACCCCCGCCTTGCGGGTGGCACCGAAGGCGACGAGCCGGGCGTGCCGGAAGCTGATCTCCGCGCGGGCGCGCTGGAAGAACTCGGTGTCGCGGGGGTTGGCGCCCGGCCAGCCGCCCTCGATGAAGCCGACGCCGAAGTCGTCCAGGTGGCGGGCGATGGTGAGCTTGTCCGCGACGGTGAGATTGATGCCCTCGCGCTGCGCGCCGTCGCGCAGCGTCGTGTCGAAGACGTGGAAGGCGTCGTCGACGGGGGCGGCGGGTTCGAGGGGCTCGCGGCCGTCGGTTGCGTCCGTCATTGCTGGTCTGACTCCTGTGAGGATGTCGGTCTGCCGGGATGACCGGTACCGCCGCCTCCGGTGGGCCCGCGCCCTGCGCCTCCGGCAGAGGTGGGCCGGAAAACGCAAAAACCTCTCGCGGGTGCGAGAGGTCTGCGCGCGGGTCTGAGGCGACGGTGTCCGCTTCGTACGGGTGGTACGGGAGCGGTCACTGCGGACCGGCGCGCCTGTTGCCCATAATCATGGCGAACGGGAGCATGGCGGCATACTGCCACAGGACCGGCCCACGACGCGGGTGAGTCTCAGGATGCGGGCACCGTGTCCGTATCCGTACGCTCCCGGGGCGTGGCCCCGACGCGCTTCAGGTCGATGTCGCGCGTCTCGCGCATGGTGAGGTAGACGACGAGGGAGACGGCCGCGCAGCCCGCGACGTACCAGTAGAAGCCGGACTCCAGGTCGGCCTTCTTGAACCACAGGGCCACGTATTCGGCCGTTCCGCCGAAGAGCGCGTTGGCGATGGCGTAGGGCAGGGCCACGCCCAGCGACCGTACGCCCGTGGGGAACAGCTCGGCCTTCACACAGGCGTTGATCGAGGTGTAGCCGGTGACCACCACCAGCGCCAGCAGGGACAGGCCGAGGGCCGGCCAGAAGGATCCCGCGTGCTTGAGCATCGTCAGGATCGGCACGGTCAGGAAGGTCGAGCCCACGGCGAAGGTGATCAGCAGCGGCCGGCGGCCGATCCGGTCCGAGAGCGCGCCCGCCAGCGGCTGGAGGGCGGCGAAGACGATCAGCGCGCAGAAGCTGACGAGCGTCGCCGTCTGCTTGGGCAGGCCCGCGCTGTTGGAGAGGTACTTCGTCAGATATGTGGTGTACGTGTAGTAGGCGACCGTGCCGCCCATGGTCAGGGCTATGACGAGGAACGCCTCGCGCTTGTGCCGCAGCAGCGCCCGGATCGTGCCCCGGTCGTCGGCCCCCGTGTCGCTGTCGCTCTCCTCGGCGTAGGCCTCCGTCTCCAGCATGTTGCGCCGCAGGTAGAAGATGACGGCGGCGCCGAGCGCGCCCACGGCGAAGGGGATGCGCCAGCCCCAGCTGTGGAGTTCATCGCCGGTGAGGGTGTGCTGGAGGAGGATCAGCAGCCCCAGGCCCAGGATCTGGCCGGCGGTCATGGAGACGTACTGGAAGCTGGAGGCGAAGCCGCGGCGGCCGGGCGCGGAGGCCTCGGTGAGGTAGGTGGCGCTGGCCGCGTACTCGCCGCCGACGGACAGGCCCTGGAGCAGCCGGGCGACGAGGAGGACGAAGGCGCCGCCGTAGCCGGCGACCGCGTAGGTCGGGGCGACGGCGATGAGCACGGCGGACGCCGACATCAGGCTGACCGTCAGGGTGAGCGCCGCCTTGCGGCCGCGCCGGTCGCCGACCCGGCCCAGCAGCCAGCCGCCGACGGGCCGCATGAAGAAGCCGACGGCGAAGATGCCGGCGGTGTTCATGAGCTGCGCGGTGTCGTTGCCCTTCGGGAAGAAGGAGCCCGCGAAGTAGGTGGCGAAGCTGGCGTAGACGAACCAGTCGAACCACTCGACCATGTTGCCGGCCGAACCGACCCAGATCTTTTTCCAGTGCCGTGTCTGTGCCTGTTCCATGAGGGCTCACGGTGGCGGAACAGCCTGGTTTCGGACAAGGGTCCGGCCGGCAACGATCGCGTGGACTTGCGTGCGTTGTGTCCAACGCACACAGGCCGGCCTCAGCCCAGCGGGTGCATCCAGCCGTGGGCGTCCTCGGTGACGCCGGTCTGGACCGCCAGCAGCGCCTTGCGGAGGTTCATGGTGACCTCGCCGGGCTCGCCGCCGGACTGGGTCCACTCGCCGCCCGCGGACTTCACATGCCCGACGGGGGTGATCACCGCCGCCGTGCCGCAGGCGAAGACCTCGGTGAGGGTGCCGTTCTCGGTGTCGCGCTTCCACTGGTCAGTGGACATCCGGCCCTCCTCGGACTCATAGCCGAGGTCCTTGGCGATGGTCAGCAGCGAGTCACGGGTGACGCCGGCCAGCAGCGAACCGGTCAGCTCGGGCGTGACGATCCGGGGCTTCTCGCCGTCGCGGCCCCCGTACACGAAGTACAGGTTCATGCCGCCCATTTCCTCGACCCACTTGTGCTCCAGCGCGTCCAGCCAGACGACCTGGTCGCAGCCCTTCTCGGCCGCCTCGGCCTGGGCGAGCAGCGAGGCCGCGTAGTTGCCGCCGGTCTTGGCGAAGCCCATGCCGCCGGGGACGGCGCGGACGTAGTTCTCGGACAGCCACACGGAGACGGGCTTGACGCCGCCGGGGAAGTACGGGCCGGCCGGGGAGGCGATCACGATGAAGAGGTACTCGTTGGCGGGCTTCACGCCCAGGCCGACCTCGGTCGCGATCATGAAGGGGCGCAGATAGAGGGAGGCCTCGCCGCCGTGCTCCGGGACCCATGCCTTGTCCTGCCGGACCAGGGCGTCACAGGCCTCGATGAAGGTCTCGACCGGCAGCTCGGGCATGGCGAGCCGGCGGGCGGAGGCCTGGAAGCGCCGGGCGTTGGCGTCGGGGCGGAAGGTGGCGACGGAGCCGTCGGGGCGGCGGTAGGCCTTGAGCCCCTCGAAGATCTCCTGCGCGTAGTGGAGGGTCATGTTGGCCGGGTCGATGGACAGCGGCGCGTACGGGGTGAGCTGGGCGTCGTGCCAGCCGCGGCCCTCGGTCCACTTGATGGTGACCATGTGGTCGGTGAAGTGGCGGCCGAATCCGGGATTCGCCAGGATCCGCTCGCGCTCCGCGGCGGACAGCGGGTGCGAGGAGGGCTTGAGCTCGATCGTGGGCGTCGTCATGAATGCGTGTCCTTCACCTTGGTATGTGGCGGACCGCGCTCACGTCACCCCGAGGGCATCGGGACGTCCGAGCTTCTTCGCCTCAATCGCGGCCCCACGTTCGATTATCGCTCGTGAGGGGCCTGACGGAAAACGTGCGCGCGGCCGGTATTCGACGGTGACAGCCGGCCGCGCGCGAAAACGCGTACCGGTATCAGCCGGTTTGTACGGATGCGAGTACGCGCGATACCAGCGCGTCGCCGACCTGGTCGGTGGTGCGCACCGCGCTGCCGCGCCCGGTGATGTCCTCGGCGACGGCCTTCTCCACCCGCGCCGCCTCCGCCTCGTACCCGAGGTGGCGCAGCAGGAGCGCCACCGAGAGGACCGTGGCGGTCGGGTCGGCCTTGCCGGTGCCCGCGATGTCGGGCGCGGAGCCGTGGACCGGCTCGAACATCGAGGGGAAGGCCCCGGTGGGGTTGATGTTGCCGGAGGCGGCGAGGCCGATGCCGCCGGTGATGGCGGCGGCCAGGTCGGTGAGGATGTCGCCGAAGAGGTTGTCGGTGACGATGACGTCGAAGCGCTCCGGCTGGGTGACGAAGAAGATCGTCGCGGCGTCGACGTGCAGATAGTCGGTGGTGACCTCGGGGTACTCGCGGCCGACGCGGTCGAAGACGCGTCGCCAGAGGTGCCCGGCGTGCACGAGGACGTTGTTCTTGTGGACGAGGGTCAGCTTCCGGCGGGGGCGGGCCTGGGCGCGCTCGTAGGCGTCGCGGACCACGCGCTCCACGCCGTAGGCCGTATTGACGCTGACCTCGGTGGCGACCTCGGCGGGGGTGCCGGTGCGCAGCGAGCCGCCGTTGCCGGTGTAGGGGCCCTCGGTGCCCTCGCGGACGACGACGAAGTCGATCTCGGGCCGGCCGGCGAGGGGGCTAGCCGTGTGGGGGAACAGCTTCGACGGCCGGAGATTGACGTAGTGGTCGAAGGCGAAGCGCAGCTTGAGCAGCAGCCCGCGCTCCAGGACGCCGGAGGGCACCGACGGGTCGCCGATCGCGCCCAGCAGGATCGCGTCGTGCTGCTTGAGGGATTCCAGCTCGGCGTCCGGCAGGGTCTCGCCGGTGGCGTGCCAGCGGCGGGCGCCGAGGTCGTACTCCCGGGTCTCCAGCTTGACGTCCGAAGGGAGCGCGGCCGTCAGGGCCTTGAGGCCCTGGGCCACGACCTCGGGGCCGATGCCGTCACCGGGGATCACTGCGAGACGAATGCTGCGAGACATACCGGGACCGTACTCCTGTGTCCCGCAGGTTGACACACTCCGTCCGCGATATGGACACATTGCCAGCCGGACAGGCCACATTCACCGAAAGTACGTGTCCTGGCCGCTCACTCCTGGCACTTTTTCCGACATGGACACACCACGGGTAGGCATCCCTGACCGTCTCGCGCGCGATATGACGATGGCGGAGCAGCACGAGTACCTGCGCGGCAAATTCACCCGGCGCGGGCTGCTGCGCGCGAGCGCGGTGACGGCCGGCGCGGTCGCCGGAACGGGTCTGCTGGGGGCGGGCGCCCCCGCCGCGTACGCCGGGGGCGGTGGCACCGCGCGGCCCCTCTCCCCTACGCTGATCACCACGCCGGCGACCGCGAGAGTCGACGGCTCGCTGGTCGCCCCGTTCGGGCGGCACCTGGCCTTCGGGGCCGATCCGCGGACACAGATGCGGATCTCCTGGCAGGTGCCGTTCGCGGTCAAGCGGCCGTTCCTGCGCGTCGGCCTCAAGCCCTGGGACCTCAGCCGGCGCATCCCCGCCGAGGTCCGCACGCTGCACACCCCGCCCCTGAGCAAGAAGCTCCCGGCCGTCGACCAGGTCTATCTCCACGCGGCCCTGGACGGTCTGGCCCCCGGCCAGACCTACTACTACGGCGTCGGCCACGACGGCTTCGACCCCGCCGACACCCGGCACTTCGCGACCGTGGGCACCTTCAGCACGGCCCCCGAGCGGGCGGAACGGTTCGTCTTCACGGCCTTCGGCGACCAGGGCGTCAGCTACCACGCCCTCGCCAACGACCAGCTGATCCTCGGTCAGAACCCCGTCTTCCACCTCCACGCGGGCGACATCTGCTACGCCGACGACAGCGGCTCCGGCCAGACCACGGACGTCTACGACGCCCGGACGTGGGACCAGTTCCTCGCCCAGACCGAGACCGTGGCCTCGCGGGTGCCCTGGATGGTGACCACGGGCAATCACGACATGGAGGCCTGGTACTCCCCCAACGGCTACGGGGGCCAGAGCGCCCGCTGGACGCTGCCGGACAACGGCTTCGACGCCCGGAACTCGCCGGGTGTCTACTCCTTCGTCTACGGCAACGTGGGCGTCGTCGCGCTGGACGCCAACGACGTCTCGTACGAGATCACCGCCAACACCGGCTACAGCGGCGGCCGGCAGACCCGGTGGCTCGACCGGCGGCTGAGGGAGCTGCGCGAGCGGCGCGACGTCGACTTCATCGTGGTCTTCTTCCACCACTGCGCCTTCTCCACGACCAACGGCCACGCCTCGGACGGCGGGGTCCGCGATCTGTGGGTACCGCTGTTCGAGAAGCACCGGGTCGATCTGGTGATCAACGGCCACAACCACGTCTACGAGCGCACCGACGCGATAAAGCACGGCAAGGTGGCGAAGCGGGTGCCGATCGGCGAGTCCGTCGACTCCTCGCGGGACGGCATCGTGTACGTCACCGCGGGCGGCGCCGGGAAGTCGCTCTACGACTTCCCGGTGCCGGACAGCTACGAGGGCCATGTGAAGGACGTGGACGGCGTCGCCAGCTATCACTGGGCCAAGGGCCGGGTGAAGGCCAAGGAGACGGTGGAGTGGTCGCGGGTGCGCTTCACGGGCTACTCGTTCCTGGCGGTCGAGTCCGAGCCCGGCCGGCGCCCGCGGCTGACGGTGACGGCGCTGGCGGAGAGCGGCGCCCGGGTGGACCACTTCGTCATCACCCGTCCGGGACAGGACACCGAGGACGACCCCGGTCAGTGACCGGTCACGCCGCCGTTGTCGCGGCGGTCGAGCGCGCGCTGGAGCGCGGCGGCGGCGTTGGCCCGGTCGGTCTGGCGGGCGGCGCTGTCGGCCGCGCGGGCGGCGCGGCGGATCCGGCGGGCGGAGCGGGTGGCGGTCTCGGCCATGGGTCACGTCTCCTCTGCTGGGCCCCGGGCAGGGGCGGGCGAGCGGGAAGCGAGAAAGGAACGAAGCCGGGAGAAGGGGCGGGGGCCGGGGTGCCGCAGGGGTCACCTGCGCGGGGCACCGGGCCGCGTCCGCCGTCGCTCGATCGAGCGGGGCGTTCGGCTCCCTCCACGCTAGGTCAGGCCCGGCGTGGTGTCTCCACTATTACTCGGACTTCCTACTATCTGAGACGGCGACACCGCCCGCGACATGACACCGCCCCCGTCCGGCCGATGAGCCGGGCGGGGGCGGGGATCAGCCGCGGGCCGTGGATCAGCCCATGTGCGGGTAGCGGTAGTCGGTCGGCGGGACCAGGGTCTCCTTGATCGACCGGGTCGACACCCAGCGCTGGAGGTTGCTCGCGGCACCGGCCTTGTCGTTGGTGCCGGAGGCGCGGCCGCCACCGAAGGGCTGCTGGCCGACGACGGCGCCCGTCGACTTGTCGTTGATGTAGAAGTTGCCCGCGGCGAAGCGGAGCTTCTCCATCGCGTCGGCGGCCGCGGCGCGGTCCTGCGCGATGATCGAGCCGGTCAGGGCGTAGGCCGAGACGGACTCCATCTGGGCGAGCATCGCGTCGAAGTCGGCGTCCTCGTAGACGTGGACGGCGAGGATCGGGCCGAAGTACTCGGTCGTGAAGACTTCGTTCTCCGGGTCGGTGCACTCGATGACGGTCGGGCGGACGAAGTAGCCCACCGAGTCGTCGTAGGTGCCACCGGCGACGATCGTGCAGGAGGCGTCCTCCTTGGCACGGTCGATGGCGGCCTTGTTCTTGGCGAAGGCACGCTCGTCGATGACGGCGCCGATGAAGTGCGACAGGTCGGTGACGTCACCCATGGTGATGCCGTCGACCTCGGCCGCGAACTCCTCCTTGAAGCCGTCCTCCCAGATGGAGCGCGGGACGTAGGCGCGGGAGGAGGCGGAGCACTTCTGGCCCTGGAACTCGAAGGAGCCGCGGGTCAGCGCGGTCTTCAGGATGGCGCGGTCGGCGCTCGGGTGGGCGACGACGAAGTCCTTGCCGCCGGTCTCGCCGACCAGGCGCGGGTAGGAGCGGTACTTCTCGATGTTGGTGCCGACCGTCTTCCAGAGGTACTGGAAGGTCTTGGTCGAGCCGGTGAAGTGGATGCCCGCGAGCTCGGGGTGGTTCAGGGCCACCTCGGAGACGGCGATGCCGTCGCCGGTCACCAGGTTGATGACGCCCTTGGGCAGGCCGGCCTCCTCCAGCAGCTTCATCAGCAGCACGGCGGAGTGGGTCTGCGTCGGGGACGGCTTCCAGACGACCACGTTGCCCATGAGGGCCGGGGCGGTCGGCAGGTTGCCGGCGATGGCGGTGAAGTTGAAGGGCGTGATCGCGTAGACGAAGCCCTCCAGCGGCCGGTGGTCGCTGCGGTTCCACACGCCGGCGGAGTTGGCGACCGGCTGCTCGGCGAGGATCTGGCGCGCGAAGTGCACGTTGAAGCGCCAGAAGTCGACGAGCTCGCAGGGCGTGTCGATCTCGGCCTGCTGGGCGGTCTTGGACTGGCCGAGCATGGTGGAGGCGGCCAGCGTCTCGCGCCAGGGGCCGGCCAGCAGCTCGGCGGCGCGGAGGATGATCGCGGCGCGGTCGTCGAAGGACATCGCGCGCCACGCCGGGGCGGCGGCCAGGGCGGCGTCGACCGCGTCCTGGGCGTCCTGCTCGGTGGCGTTGTTGTAGGTGCCGATCACGGCGGCGTGGTTGTGCGGCTGGACGACCTTGAAGGCCTCGCCGCCGCCCATCCGCTTCTCGCCGTTGATCGTCATCGGCAGATCGATGGGGTTGGCCGCCAGCTCCTTGAGCTTGGCCTCCAGCCGGGCGCGCTCGGGGGAACCGGGGGCGTAGGCGTGCACCGGCTCGTTGACCGGCGCGGGGACCTGGGTCACAGCGTCCATGATTCCGTGTCTCCTTCGGGGCGTGACGGGGGTGTAGGGGGGCTCAGCCCTTGGTGAGGATCGAGCGCGCGAAGAACAGCAGGTTGGCCGGCTTCTCGGCGAGGCGGCGCATGAAGTAGCCGTACCAGTCGGTGCCATACGCGGTGTAGACACGCATACGGTGGCCCTCGGCCGCCAGGCGGACGTGCTCTTCACTGCGGATGCCGTAGAGCATCTGGAATTCGTACTCGTCCAGATTGCGACCTGCCTGCCTGGCCAGCTCCTGGGTGATGGCGATCAGACGGGGGTCGTGCGAACCGATCATGGGATAGCCCGAGCCCGCCATGAGGATCTTGACGATCCGCACGAACGCCTTGTCGATCTCGGCCTTGTCCTGGTACGCGACGGAGGCGGGCTCCTTGTACGCACCCTTCACGATACGCACCCGGCTGCCGGCCGCGGCGAGCCGGCGGGCGTCGTCCTCGGTGCGGAAGAGGTACGCCTGGATGACGCAGCCGGTCTTCGGGAAGTCCTTCCGCAGCTCCTCGTGGATGGCGAACATCGAGTCGAGGGTCGTGTGGTCCTCGGCGTCGAGGGTGACCGTGGTGCCTATGGCGTCGGCGGCCTCGACGACCGGGCGGACATTGGCGAGGGCCAGCTCATGGCCGTTCTCCAGGGCCTGGCCGAACATGGAGAGCTTGACCGACATCTCGGCCTTCGCGCCCAGGCCGAGCTCCTTGAGCCGGTCGATCAGCTCCAGATAGGCGTCACGCGCCGCGTACGACTGCTCGACCGTGGTGATGTCCTCGCCCACCACGTCCAGCGTGACCTCAAGGCCCTTCGCCGCGGCGTCCTCCACTACGGGGACGACCTGACCGACGGTCTCGCCGGCGATGAACCGGTCGACGACCTGCTTGGTGCCCGGAGCGGCCGAGACGAAACGGCGCATCTTGTCGCTGCGGGACGCGGCGAGGATCACGGGACCCAGCATGGGCACCTCCACGATGAAGGCCGTCCCCACCTGGGGAGACGGCACATAAGTGACTCATCGTGAAACGTAGAGTTCACGCCATCTTGCGGCCATCGACACCTGTCACGCATTCGTGGCCGGGATCTCAGACAGATGTATGACAATGATGGCCGACGAATACCCGAAGGGAGCAGGGCGCGGCATGCGTGGCGAGTATCAGCACCTCGTGGACGAGATCTCGGCGGCGCTCGGCGTGCCCGCGACGCTGGAGGACCGCGACTTCGGCCTCATCGCCTTCGGCGCCCACGGCGACGACGACGCCGACCTGATGATGGACCCGGTGCGCACCCGCTCGATCCTCCAGCGCCGCTCCACGGCGGCGGTACGGGCCTGGTTCGAGGCGTTCGGCATCGCCCGCGCGCAGGCCCCGCTGCGCATCCCGCCGGACCCGGCGGCGGGGGTGTTCACCGGCCGCATCTGCCTGCCGGTGCGCCACGGCGGGGTGGTGCACGGCTATGTCTGGCTGCTGGACGACGAGCATCTGGCGGGGCTGGACCTCGGCGTCCCCTTCGCCGACCCCCGGCTCGCCCAGGCGGTGGAGACGACCAACCGGATCGGCGCCCTGCTGGCGGCGGAGGCCCGGGCGGGCGCGGAGCTGGGCGAGTTGCTGCGGGATCTGCTGACCGCCCGGCCGGCGGCGGTGGAGGCGGCGCGCGGCGCGCTGCGGGAGGCCCTGGGCCCGGCGGCGGACGGGCCGCTGGCGGTGGTCGCGGTCGCCCCGTGGCAGACGGGTGACGGCGAAACGGGCCCGGAGGGTTCGGGCTCGGCGCTCGCGGCGCAGTCCGGGGTGGCCGCGATGTGCGCGGTGCCGGGCTCGCTCCCCGACGGCTCGGCGGCCCTCGCGGCCCTGATCCGGCTGCGGGCCACCTCCTCGCCGGCCCCGGCCCGGGCCGCCGCCGACCGGCTGCTGCGCTCACCGCGCGCGGGACGGCCCGCGCCGGCCGACGCTGCCGCCGGCACGCCGCACGGGCTCGCGGCGGCCGGCCTGGGCACGCCCCGCCGTGGCCTGGTGGAACTGCCGGAGGCCTGGTCGGAGGCGCTGTCCGCGGCCCGCGCGGCCGCGGCGGAGCGCCGGCTGGGCCCGGTGGCGGAGTGGACCGGCATCGGCCCGTACCGGGTGCTGACGGGCCTCGCCCCGGGGAGTGCGGCGGATCCGGCGGTGCTGCCGCTGCTGGAGCGCGCGCACACCGAACTGGCCCGTACGGCCGAGGTGTACCTCGACTGCGCGGGCCAGGCGGGGCGCGCGGCGGCGGCCCTGGGCATCCACCGGCAGACGCTCTACTACCGGCTGGGCCGGGTGGAGCAGCTGACGGGCCTCGACCTGGACGACGGCGAGGACCGGCTGCTGCTCCATATGACGCTCAAGGCGTCCCGGCTGCGGCGCGCCTAATCCATCTGGATGGCCTGTACGGGACAGCCCCGGACGGCCTCCTTGACGAGCGGATCGCCCCCGCCGTCCTCGCGGCCGTCCCGCACGACGCCGAAGCCGTCGTCGTCCTGCTCGAAGACGGAAGGCGCGGTCAGGGCACACATGCCCGAACCGATGCAGATGCCGGAATCGATACTGACGCGCATGGCAGTGCTCCGTTCTTCGGTCACATCGACAGTCGGAGGCCGGTCACCAGGTGACAGGAAGAGCGTAGAGGCCTTGCAGGGAGCCCGCGGGCTTCACGGCCACCTCGTCGGGAGCAACGGCCAGCCGCAGGGTGGGGATACGGGTGACGAGGGTGCCGAGCGCGATCTCCAGCTCGGCGCGGGCGAGGTTCTGGCCGAGGCACTGGTGGACGCCGAAGCCGAAGGCGATGTGGTGGCGGGCCGAGCGCCGGACGTCGAGGGCGTCGGGGTCCGCGTAGACGGCGGCGTCGCGGTTGACCACCGACGCGGGGAAGATGATGCCCTCGCCGGCCCGGATCGTCTCGCCGTGGACCTCGATGTCCTCCGTGGCGACGCGCACCATCCCGTCCGCCACGGACAGATAGCGCATCAGTTCCTCGACGGCGCCGGGGATCAGGGCGGGATCGGTGCGCAACGCGGCGAGCTGGTCGGGGTGTTCGAGCAGGGTGTAGGTGCCGAGGGAGATCATGTTGGACGTGGTCTCGTGCCCGGCGATCAGCAGGAGCAGGGTGAGCATGACGAGTTCGTCGCGGTCGAGCCGGTCCTCGGCCAGCGGTCCGGTGATGAGCTCGTCGAGCAGGCCGTCGGGGCCGCCCGCCCCGTTCTCCTTGTCGGCGACGAGCCCGTGGAGATACGCGGTGAGCTTGTCCCGGGCGGCACGGGCCTCCGCCGGGCCCGGCGCGCCGATCAGCTCGCGGGAGGCGCTCTCGAAGAAGTCGTGGTCGGCGTAAGGCAGGCCGAGCAGATAGCAGATGGACATCGACGGCACGGGCAGCGCGTACGCGGAGACGAGCTCGGCGCCCGGCCCCGCGGCGAGCATCGCGTCCAGGAGGCCGTCCACGGTCCGCTGGATCCAGGGGCGCATCGCGGCGATGCGCTTGAGGCCGAACGCGGGGATCAGCATCCGGCGCTGCCGGGAGTGGCGCGGGTCGTCGACCCCGAGGAGGGCCAGCTCGACATCGTCCTGCCGCTCGGCGCGCGGCACGAGGACCGGGAAGGAAGGATTCTGCCGGTCGGCGGAGAGCCGGGGGTCGATCAGCAGGGCCCGGGCCTCGGCGTGCCCGGTGACGGCCCACACCTCACGGCCGTCGTAGAGCGTCACCCGGGCCAGGGGGCCCTGGGCGGCCATCTCCGGGTAGGCGGCCGGCGGGTGGTACGGACAGGTGCGGGCCTGCGGGAAGGCGGTGGCGGGGGAACTGGTCACGGACATGGGCGACCTCCCAGACGGGAACTAGTATCCTCGGGCAACCAGTACAGCGGATACCTCCGGTTACGTCCAGTACGCTCCCTCAACACCCCTCCACGCAACGCTATTTCCGCGTCAGCACGGTGCCCGAGACCACCCGGTTCATACCCTCGACGACGTCCCGGCCCGACGGCACCTGCCGGGGGTCGATCAGCCACAGCACCCACAGCCCGGTGAAGAGGGAGTAGTACACGTGGCCGCTGGTCCGCGTGGCCTCGTCGGGGACCTCCGTGTCGTCGACGCCCTCGAATACCGCGACCAGCCCCTCGCGCCCATACGGCAGCATCTCGGCGAACCGCTTCTTGAGCTCGGGGTGGTTGCCCAGCTGACCCATCACCTCCAGTTGCGCCGACCAGAACCGCTGATCCTCCGGGAAGTTGGCGACGATGCTGTCGATAACGGCGGCGAGCCGCTCCTCGCGCGAGGCGGCGGCCCCTACGGCGCCCGCCAGCGTGTCGGTGATCCTCTCCCCCCAGTCCTCGGTCAGCCTCAGGAAGCCCTCCATCATCAGCGCGTCCTTGGACCCGTAGTGATAGCCGATCGAGGCGAGGTTGGCGCCGGAGGCCGCCACGATGTCGCGCGCGGTCGTGCGCACCCAGCCCTTCTCCAGCAGGCAGCGCTTGGCACCTTCGAGCAGATCTTCGCGATGTCCCATACGGGCACCCTAACGCGCCGCCATACACGCGTCCCAGACGCACGTCTTAAACAACCGTCATAGACAAGCGTTTAAGACGCTCGTATAGTCACTGCCATGACGCATCCCAGCACCCGCGCCGGGCGCAAGGAGTGGACGGCCTTCGTCGTCCTCCTGCTGCCCCTCCTCCTCGTCTCGATGGACGTCTCCGTCCTCTTCTTCGCCGTGCCGGCCATCACCGAGGACCTGGCGGCCACCAGCACCCAGCAGCTGTGGATCTTCGACAGCTATGCCTTCGCCCTGGCCGGGCTGCTGATCACGATGGGGTCGCTCGGCGACCGGATCGGCCGCCGCAAGCTCCTGATGCTGGGGGCCACCGCCTTCGGCGCCGCCTCGATCGCGGCCGCCTACGCCCAGAACGCGGAGATGCTCATCGCGGCACGCTTCGTCCTGGGCATAGGCGGCGCGACGCTGATGCCCAGCACCATGGGGCTGGTCCGCAACATGTTCCGGGACGACGCGCAGCGCACCAAGGCCATCGGCATCTGGTCCGGCGCCATGGCCGGTGGCATCGCGCTCGGTTCGGTGCTCGGCGGGGTCATGCTGGAGCACTTCTGGTGGGGTTCGGTCTTCCTGGTCAACGTCCCCGCGATGCTTCTGCTGCTCGTCTTCGTGCCGCTGCTGGTGCCCGAGTTCAAGGACCCCCGGCCCGGCCGGTTCGACCTGCTGAGCGTGCCGCTGTCGATGGGCGCCGTGCTCCCCGTGATCTACGGCGTCAAGCGCATGGCAGCCGACGGCTTCAGTGTCCCCCTGCTGCTCTGCGTCCTGGCCGGCCTGCTGGTCGGCGCGGCTTTCGTCCTCCGTCAGCGCCGCACACGGGACGCCATGATCAGCCGTGAGCTGTTCCGGCACCGCGCCTTCGGAGCGGGCATCGCGCTCAACTCCCTGGCGATGTTCGGCATGATGGGCTCCACCTACTTCACCACGCAGTACCTCCAGGCGGTGCTGGGCAAGGGCCCGCTGGAGGCGGCGCTGTGGGGCACGCTGCCCTCCCTCGCGGTGGGCGTCGCCGGCCCGGTGGCCACCGTCATGGGCCAGAAGGTGAACAAGGCCTATGTGATCGCCACGGGCTTCCTCACCGCCGCGGCCGGCTTCGCCGTCCTCCTGGGCACCGGTACGGACTCACTGGCCCTGACGCTGGTGGCCTGCGCCGTCATCGCCTGCGGCATCGTCACCGTGATGGCCCTCGTCTCCGACATGGCGCTCGGCTCCGCCCCGGCGGAGAAGGCCGGTTCGGCCGCCTCCCTGGTGGAGGCCGGCCAGGAGTTCGGCGGCGCCCTGGGCATGGCCGCCTTCGGAAGCGTCGGCATGGCCGTCTACCGCCACGACGTCACCCGGGACGCCCCCGCCGGCCTGCCGCACGGCGCGCTGGAGGCGGCGCGGGAGACCCTGGTGGGAGCCGTCTCCACGGCCGCCGGGCTGCCCGGCCGGACGGGCGAGGTCCTGGCCTCCGCGGCCCGCGACGCATTCGTCCACGGGATGCATGTCGCCGCGGTCGGCGCCACGGCCGTCCTGGTTCTGGGCGCGGCCGTGGCGGTTACCGCCATGCGTGGCGCTCGCGCCACGGAACGGACGGACCACCCGGAGCCGGCGGTCACCGCCGGACGGTGACCGGCACGTCAGCCGGAGCGGCGCCCCTAGGGCGAGGGTAGCTTTCCGGCTGCCCCGCCGTGGGGGTGCCCGCGCCTTCGGCGCGGGTTTCGCCCACCCGCCCGCCCGATTGCCCGGCACGGATTGGCCGGGTAAGGGGCGCGGGTGGGGCGGGCGTTGAGGGGCGGCCCCGGCCCCCCGGGTAGTGACGTGAGGGGGCGGGGTGGGGTGGATGGGTCCTGGTAGGGGCGTAAAGAGCTCTTCGCCGCTGGAGCCAAGTACGGGGCAACCAGCACCGAAGTGGCAGGCACCGCGAAGAGGTCAGCCCCGTAAGGGCACGTCCACCCCCCCCCCCCCCCCCCCCCCCCCCCACCCGG
>NZ_JAVRFI010000031.1:0-74182 GCF_031845785.1 Streptomyces hesseae | reverse complement strand
TTACGGGGCTGACCTCTTCGCGGTGCCTGCCACTTCGGTGAAGGGTGCCCCGCACTTGGCTCCAGCGGCGAAGAGCTCTTTACGCCCCTACCAGGGCCCATCCACCCCACCGCGTTGACCCATACGTGACGTTCAAGCTCTCCGTACTCGACCGTTCCCGCACCCGCCGGCACGAGGAGCCCGGTGAGGCGCTGCGGAACACCGTGGCCTTCGCCCAGCAGGTCGAGGCACTCGGCTACCACCGCTTCTGGGTCTCGGAACACCACGGCGTCCCCGGCGTCGCCGGCTCCGCCCCCACCGTCCTCTCCGCAGCCGTCGCCGCCGCGACCACCCGCATCCGCGTCGGCACCGGCGGCGTGATGCTCCCCAACCACCGCCCCTTGGTGGTCGCCGAGCAGTTCGGGGTGCTCGCCTCCCTCTTCCCCGGCCGGATCGACATGGGCCTCGGCCGCTCGGTCGGCTTCACGGACGGCATCCGGCGGGCCCTGGGCACGGAGAAGGACGCGATGGACGGCTTCGCGGACCGGCTGGCGGAACTGGCCGGCTGGTTCACGGGCGAGCCCACCCCGCACCCCGGCGTGCACGCGCTCCCCGCCGAGGGCCTGCGCCCGCCGCTGTTCGTGCTCGCCAACGACGCGGGAGCGGAAACGGCCGCCCACGCCGGAGCCGCACTGGTCATCGGAGGCCTCAACGGCAAGGAGGCGATAACGGCCGCCATAGACCGCTACAGGGCGGGCTTCACGCCGTCCCCGTGGTGGCACGAGCCCTACGTGGTGGTCGCCGGCAACGTGGCCGTGGCCGAGACCCGCGAGGCGGCCCGGCGCCTGCTCGTCCCCGAGGCGTGGGCCCTCGCCCACTCACGGACGCACGGCGTGTTCCCGCCCCTGCGCCCCGCCGAGGAGATCGAGGGGACGCTGGTTCCGTCGATGACGGAACGGGAGCGCGGGTTCTACGAGTCAGCGCTGCGCGGCCACGTCCACGGCACCGAGGACGACGTGGCGACAGCGCTCGACTCCCTAGTGGCCCGCACCGGGGCCGACGAGGTGCTGGTCACGACCAGTACGTACGACAGGGACGCGCTGCACGACTCCTACCGGCGGCTGGCCACGGCGACGGCGGCGGCTACAGCGCCTGCGCCGCCGGCTTCACCAGATCCCGCACCGTCTTGGACTTGACGAAGTCGCCCAGGGCCGTCATCTCCCACTCGCCCGAGAACTGGCGGATGAACTTGCACATCAGGACGCCCGTCTGGGGCTCGGAGCCGGTGAGGTCGAAGCGGACGAGCTCCTCGCCGGTCTGGGCGTCCAGCAGACGGCAGTACGCCTTGGCGACCTCGGTGAACTTCTGGCCGTTGAAGGAGCTGACGGTGAAGACGAGGCCCGTCACCTCGGGCGGCAGGCCGCCCATGTGCACGGTGATGGTCTCGTCGTCGCCGGAGCCCTCGCCGGTGAGGTTGTCGCCGGAGTGCTGGATGACGCCGTTGAGGATCTGGAGCCGGCCGAAGTAGCAGGCGTCGATCATGTTGCGGTCGGGGCCGTAGGCGATGACCGAGGCGTCGAGGTCGATGGCCCGGCTGTTCCAGGCGGGCTCCCAGCCGAGGCCCATCTTGACCGAACGGGTGAGCGGCTGACCGCCCTTGACCAGGGAGACCGTCTCGTTCTTCCGGAGGCTCACCCGGCCCTTGTCCAGGTTGATCTTCCCGGGGACCGCGGGCGGGGCGGCCGGGACCGGCGGCGCGACGGGGGCGGCCACCGGCGCGGGCGCGGCCACCGGCGCCGGCACAGGCGCGGGCGCAGCCACAGGCGCGGGCTCGTCCACGCTCACCCCGAAGTCCGTGGCGATGCCCGCCAGACCGTTGGCGTATCCCTGACCGACCGCGCGGAGCTTCCACGCGCCGTTGCGCCGGTAGAGCTCCACGACCACCAGTGCCGTCTCCGTGTTCAGCCGGGGCGGGGTGAACGTGGCGATGACCGAGCCGTCGTCGGCGCCGCGCACGGTCGCCGTCGGCTCGGTGCCCGCGAAGGTGGCGCCCTGGGCGTCCGGGCTCGCGGTGACCACGATCTTGTCGATGCCGGCGGGGACGGCCGACGTGTCGACGATGATCGCGTCGGGCGTGGTGCCGGAGGCGGCGCGGTGCGTCACACCGGGGGCGCCGGGCTGGTTGTAGAAGACGAAGTCGTCGTCGGAGCGCACCTTGCCGTCGGCGGTGAGCAGCAGGCCCGAAACGTCGAGCCGCACGGGGGCGGTGACGTCCACCGTCACACGGGCGACGGAGAGCGGGATGTTCGAGCCGGGTGTCATAGCGGTCATGTACCAGGTAACGAGCTGCGGACCTTTACGGTTCCATGACCCGGGGGTCGAATCGGGCCGGGAATATTCGAACGCGGCCGGAAGCTGTGCAACCCGTCATTCGACTTTGATCATGGGGGAGCACATGTCGGACAACGGCTTGGACAACGGCAACGCACACGTCGCGCAGGGCACCGTCGCCGAGGGCTTCGAGCCCGTGCGCGAGGCGTTCGAGGCCACGCTGGCCGAGGAGCGCGCCGGGCACTCGGCGCAGCTGGCGGCGTATGTGAACGGCAAGCAGGTCGTGGACCTGTGGGGCGGGCCGGAGATCACGGGGGACTCGCTCACCGGCGTGTTCTCGTCCAGCAAGGGCGCGGCGCACCTCGTCGTGGCCCTGCTGGTCCAGGACGGCACGCTGGACCTGGACGAGGAAGTGCGCCACTACTGGCCGGAGTTCGGTTCGGCGGGCAAGGAGCACGTCACCCTGCGCGACCTGCTGGCCCACCGCGCGGGCCTGATGGGCGCCGACGGCGGGTTCACCCCGGAGGAGCTGGCCGACGACCGGCTGATCGCCGAGCGGCTGGCGGGCCAGCGCCCGTACTGGCGCCCGGGCACGGCCTTCGGCTACCACGCGTTCGTGATCGGCGCTCTGACCGGCGAGGTCGTCCGCCGCGTCACCGGGCAGACGCTTCAGGAGGTGTACGAGGACCGGATCCGCGCCCCGTACGGCCTGGACTTCTACCTGGGCCTGCCCGAGGAGCAGGAGCACCGCTGGCTCTCCACCCAGCCGATGGACCCCACGCCCGAGCAGCAGCGGGAGCTGGCCCTGGGCGCCGCCGGGCCCGAGAGCTTCCGGGGCATAGCCTTCAACATCAACCACCCGAAGCACCCGACGAACCTCGAATCCCTGCCCAACTCCCGCGAGGTGCGTGCCGGCGGTCAGGCCTCCGCCGGCGGTGTGGCCTCCGCCCGGGGACTGGCCCGGATGTACGCGGCCGCGATCAGTGAGGTCGACGGGAAGGCGCCGCTGCTCACCGCCGAGACGGCCGCTCGTGTCGCGGAGGTCCACTCCTTCGGGCCCGACCTGGCCCTCGGCGGTATTACCCACGCCTTCGGCCTGGGCTTCGCCGTCACGGGAGTGGACTACCCCTTCCTCGGCGCCCGTTCCTTCGGCCACAGCGGCGCCGCGGGCTCGCAGGCCTTCGCCGACCCGAGCGCCGGCCTGGCCTTCGGCTACAACCGCCGCCGGTTCGCCTTCCCGGGCGGCGCGGCCCCGGAGGCGGCCACCCTGGCCAAGGTGGTCCACGACTGCGCCGTCCGCGCCTGACGGTCGGTGGTGGGTCGGGGGCGGGGTGGGGTGGACGGGCCCTTACGGGGCTGACCTCTTCGCGGTGCCTGCCACTTCGGTGAAGGGTGCCCGGAATTTGGCTCCAGCGGCGAAGAGCTCTTTACGCCCCTACCAGGGCCCATCCACCCCACCCCGCCCCCTCACGTCACTACCCGGGGGGCCGGGGCCGCCCCTCAACGCCCGCCCCCCTACCCGGGCAATCCGTGCCGGGCAATCGGGCGGGCGGGTGGGCGAAACCCGCGCCGAAGGCGCGGGAAACCCCCCACCGGCGGGCGCCGGAAAGTCGGCGGAACCCCGCGCGGGAGGCGCCCCTCACCGGGGGCTGACGAACCCGCACTCGTACGCGGCGATGACCGCCTGCGTGCGGTCCCGTACTCCCAGCTTGGCGAGTACGCCCGCCACGTGGGTCTTGATCGTGGCGGGGCCCAGCGTCATCCGGGTGGCGATCTCGGCGTTCGACAGGCCGGTCGCCAGCAGGCGCAGGACCTCCGCCTCCCGTTCCGACAGCTGTTCCCGCAGTGCCGCCGCCCTGTCGTCGCTCCTGGGGGCGGCGTGGGCGGCGGCCAGGGCGCGTACGGCGGCGGGGAAGAGCAGTGAGTCGCTCCGGGCCACCAGCTTCACGGCCTGGACGAGTTCGTCGGCGCCCGCGCGCTTGAGGAGGAAGCCCGACGCCCCGGCGCGCAGCGCGTCGTAGACGTAGGCGTCGTTCTCGAAGGTGGTCACGACGACGACGCGCGGCGGGTCGTCCATGCCGGCCAGGATCCGCTCGGTGGCGCGGATGCCGTCGACCTCGGGCATCCGGACGTCCATCAGCACGACGTCGGGCCGCAGCGCGCGCACCACGGACACCGCCTCGGCGCCCGTGGTCGCCTCGCCGACGACCTCCACGCCCGGCTCGGCGCCCAGAATGGCCCGCAGGGCGGTGCGGACGAGGTGCTCGTCGTCCGCGAGGACGACACGTATCGGGCCGGCCGGTTCGGTCGCGGTCATCGGGCCTCGCTCCGCAGCGGCAGCCGGGCCGACAGGCGCCATACGCCGTCGTGTTCGCCGGACTCGCTCGTGCCGCGCAGCAGCCGGGCGCGCTCGGCGATGCCGGTGAGGCCGCGGCCGCCGCCGGGGCGGGGGACGCCGGCCCGGGCGCCGGGCTTCACGGGGTTCTCCATCAGTATCTCCAGGGTGTCGTCGTGCACGGCGACGCGCAGCCGCACGGGCAACCCGCCCGCGTGCCGCAGGGCGTTGCCGAGACCTTCCTGCACGATCCGGTAGGCCTCGCGGGAGGGCACCGGGGGGATCTTCTCCAGGCCGCCGGACGGCAGGACGCACTCGACCGTGCCGCCCGCCGCGCGGGTACGTTCCAGCAGGCCGCCGACGTCGGCCAGGGTGGGCGCCGGGGCGGTGGGGGAGGAGCCGTCCTCGCGCAGCAGCCCCAGCACGGCGTCGAGTTCGCCGACCGCATCGCGCGCGGCCTCCTCGATCGCGGCCAGGGCCTGCCGGGCGAACTCGGGGTCGTGGTCCAGGACCCGGCGCGCGGCGCTCGCCTGGAGGCTCACCGCGCTCAGCGCGTGCCCGACCGAGTCGTGCAGCTCGCGCGCCAGCCGGTTGCGCAGGGCCAGCCGGTGCGCGTGCTCCTCGGCCGCCACGAGCCGGTCCGCCGCCGTGGGACCCAGCAGGACGGGCGCCCAGCGCGCCAGCAGCGAGCCCGCCGCCCAGGAGGTGCCGGCGACCAGCGCCAGCAGCGCGCATCCGGCCACGGGCGCGAGCAGCACGCCCGGCCCGGTGAAGACGCGCAGCCAGGCGACCTCGGCGAGCTTGCCCGGCCCCTCCAGGAACGGCAGGGCGATCAGGTACAGCGCCGCCGGCGGCGTGGCCAGCGACATCCCGCTCACGACGGCCCCCGCCGCCAGGTGCAGCGCGCACCACGCGGCCGTCCGGCCCCGGGCGGCCCACGACCGGCCCGGCTCCAGGGCCAGCGCCTCCCCGGGCACCCCGCACAGCACCCGGGCCGCCTCGCCCTCGAAGGGCCGGACGAGCGGATGCAGCGCCGTGACGGCCACCGGGCCGAGCGCGAGGAACAGCACGCCGAACTGCCGGACGAGGGAGGAGGAGAAGAGGATGTTGCCGTCCGGCCGGAACAGCGACACCAGCGTGTTCGTCAGCAAATAGAACGGCATCGACAGGGCGCCGCCGAGCAGCAGGTGCACCCAGCGCAGCCGGGCTTGCCGGCCCAGTGCCGCACTCATCGGGCGCCGGAGCGCGGCCGTCACCATCACCCGCACAGCGTAGATCACTTGTGTCCGGCGGCTCCGGCGGAAGGGCCGGGCGGAGCTGCCGGTGACCGGCCGCGAGTGACGGCGGACTCGTACAGTTCCTGCATGGACAACGGCGCGGTGTTGCACATCAAGGGACGGATACTCGTCGGACCGGACCCGCTGGAGGGGGTGCGCGACGAGTTGTGGGTGGTGGGCGGGCGGATCACCTTCGACCGGCCGGCCGGGGCGCGGGACGTCACCACCATCGAGGGCTGGGTGCTCCCCGGCCTGGTGGACGCCCACTGCCACGTGGGACTCGACGCGCATGGCGCGGTCGACGACGCGACCACCGAGAAGCAGGCGCTGACCGAGCGTCACGCGGGCGCGCTGCTGCTGCGCGACGCCGGATCCCCCTCCGACACCCGCTGGATCGACGAGCGCGAGGACCTGCCGCGCATCATCCGCGCGGGCCGGCACATCGCCCGCACCCGTCGTTACATCCGCAACTACGCGCATGAGATCGAGCCCGAGGACCTGGTGGCCTATGTGGCGCGCGAGGCACGGCGCGGGGACGGCTGGGTGAAGCTGGTGGGCGACTGGATCGACCGCGAGACGGGCGACCTGGGGGCCTGCTGGCCGCGCGGCGCGGTCGAGGCCGCCATCGCCGAGGCCCACCGGCTGGGCGCCCGGGTCACGGCCCACTGCTTCGCCGAGGAGACCCTCGCCCCGCTCGTGGAGGCGGGCATCGACTGCGTCGAACACGCCACGGGGCTGACCGAGGAGACGATCCCGCTCTTCGCCGAGCGCGGCGTGGCTATCGTGCCGACGCTGGTCAACATCGCCACCTTCCCCCGGCTCGCGGAGGGCGGCGAGGGCAAGTTCCCGCGCTGGGCGGACCACATGCGCCGGCTGCACGCGCGCCGCTACGCCACCGTGGGCGCCGCCTACGACGCGGGAATCCCCGTCTACGTGGGTACCGACGCGGGAGGATCGCTGCCGCACGGCCTGGTCGGCCAGGAGGTCGAGGAACTGGTCAAGGCGGGCATCCCGGCGTCGGCCGCGCTGTCGGCGGCCACGTGGGGAGCCCGGGAGTGGCTGGGGCGGCCGGGCCTGGAGGAGGGCGCCCCGGCGGACCTCGTCGTCTACGATGCGGATCCGCGCGCGGACGTACGGGTGCTCGGCGCGCCGAGCAGGGTGGTGCTGCGGGGGCGCGTGGTGGCCTGAGCCGGGGGGCTGCTGGCCTGCGGGCCGAGCCCGTGGGCCGAGTGGGTGAGCTGAGTGTGCCGCGCGGGCACTCCTGCGACAGTTGGCTCGAATACGAGCACGAAACCCACCCTTTGGAGTGAACTGGCGGTAGAGCGCCGCCTGTTCACCCTCCGGGCATCGAACATTGCGGGGTCAAGCCGTCGGCGCGCGATGTCCCCCATTGGCGCGTCGGCGGCTCCTTTCTTCCGTGGGGGTTCCACACACGTGTTCAGCACCACCAGCTCTTCCTTCGGCATGCCCGCGTACCGGTTCGCGGCCCTGGCCGCGACGGTCACCGCGACCGCGCTCGCCCTGGCCGCCGCGCCCGCGAGCGCCACCGGATCCGGGACCGGCACCGCCACCGGTTCCGGCCGGGCCGACGCGACCGTCCTGCGGACCGGGCTCGACGTCTCCCTGCTCGGCAAGGCCGCGCACGTTCCCGTCGAGGCCGCCCTCAACGACGTCAAGGCGCCCGCCGACGCCTCGAAGACCGCGCTCAGCGTCACCCTCGACGGCATCGAGGGCGGCAAGGCCGTCGCCATCCTGCGCGCCGAAGCCGCCACCGCCCGGGCCACGGCCGACCGCCGGGCCGCCAAGGGCTACGCCAACCTCGCCCACGCCAAGGTGCGCCTCCCCGGCCTCCCCCTGCGCTCGCTCATCGAGATCCAGCAGGTCACCTCCGAGGCCGTCTGCGAGGCGGGCGCGAAGCCGAAGGCCACCGCGAACCTCCTCGGCTCCGTCTCCGTGCTCGGAAAGAAGGTCACGCTCACTCCGAACGGCCCGACCAAGGTGACCGTGCCGGGGGTGGGGGACGTGCGGCTGGACCTGTCGAAGACCGTCACCACCTCCCGTACCGCCGCCGCCACGGCGCTCGACCTCGACGTCTCCGTGGACCCGCTGGCACTGGGCGTGGCCAAGGTGGTGGGCAAGGTGACGCTGGTACGGGCCTCCTGCGAGTCCCCGGCGGACCGGCCCTCCGACCCGGTGAAGCCCGGTGACGGACCGGGCACGCCCGCGAAGAACGGCACCGGCACGGAGGCCAAGCAGGCGGCCGCCGAACGGACCGGCCAACCGGCCGGGCAGGGGCAGGACCTCGCCGAGACCGGCGGCGGCTCCGCCACCCCGTACTTCGCGGCCGCGGCCGGGCTGCTGGTCGTCGGGGGAGGGGGCGCGCTCATCGCCGCACGGCGCCGCAAGGAGAACGGACGCGAGGGGAGCTGAGCGGAGGGCCGTCCGGCCGGGTGGCTGGGCGACCGGGCGACCGGGAGGCCCGGAGGCCGGATGGCCGGGCACCGGGCGGTGAGGGCTGAGGCCGGGAACCGGGGCGCGGGGGCCGATGCCGTGGCCGGGGCCCGAGGCCGAGTCGGGGCTGCGCGAGGCGGACGGCCAGGTGGCGAGGTCCGAGGCCGGGACCTGGACCTGGACCTGGACCGGGGCACGAGAGCTGATGTCGTGACCGGGGCGCGAGGCCGAGGGGGCCTGTGCGAGGCGGGTGACCGAGGCCGGTGCTGAGGTCGGTGCTGAGGCTGGCTCGGGACCGGGGCCGGTGCTGAGGTCGGCCCGGGACCGGGGTCAGGGACCGGGACCGGGGCCAGGGACCGGGCCCGGCGGGGCGCTCAGCGCGCCGCCGGTGCCTCGGCCAGGTCGGGGCCGGGGCCGGTGGCGGCCCCGGCGTCCGCAGCCGGGCCGTCGGCGGCCTTGCCGCGGACGGCCCCGCCGGGTCCGTCGGCCCCGGTGGCGCGGCCGCCCAGGTCGTCGAGGGCGGTCCGCAGGGCGGTGGCGAAGCGGTCGGACGTCGCGCGGTCCCGGACCGCGAGGCGGAGGTAGTCCGGCCCCAGCCCCGGGAACGTGTCGCCCCGGCGCACCGCGAAGCCGAGGCCGCGCAGCCGGGACCGCACCGCCGCCGCCCCCGGCAGCCGGACGAGGACGAACGGCCCGGCCGCCGGGCCCTGCACGGTCAGCTCCGGGAACTCCGCGAGCCGGGCCAGCAGATGGGCCCGGTCGGCGGCGGTCACATGCGCCGCGAGCGAGGACTCGGCCACCGCGCGCGGCGCGCTGCACGCCTCCGCCGCCACCAGCGCCGGCGACGACACCGGCCACAGCGGCTGGGCCCGTTCCAGCGTGGCCACGGTGTCGGGCGCGGCGAGCACGTAGCCGACGCGCAGCCCCGCCAGGCCCCAGGTCTTGGTGAGGCTGCGCAGTACGACGAGCCCCGGCAGGTCCGTACGGGAAGCCAGCGATTCCCGCTCGCCGGGCACCGCGTCCATGAAGGCCTCGTCCACCACGAGGATCCGGCCCGGCCGCGCCAGCCGGGCCAGGGCCGAGGCCGGGTGGAGGACCGAGGTGGGGTTGGTGGGATTGCCGACGACCACCAGATCCGCGTCCCCGGGCACCGCGCGCGGGTCGAGCCGGAACCCGTCCTCCGGGTCCAGCACCACCCGCTCCACCGCGTGCCCGGCGTCCCGCAGGGCCGCCTCCGGCTCGGTGAACTGCGGGTGCACCACAACGGCCCGGCGCACCGGCAGGGCCCGCGCCAGCAGTACGAACGCCTCCGCCGCCCCCGCCGTCAGCAGCACCCGCTCCTCCGGCAGCCCGTGCCGCGCGGCGACGGCCCGCCGGGCCGCCCGCCCGTCCGGGTACGCCGCGAGCGTGCCCAGCGACTCCGCTATCCGCTCCCGCAGCCACTCCGGGGGCGTCCCGGACCGCACATTGACGGCGAGGTCGGTCAACTCGGCGCCCATGCCGCGCACTTCCACGTCCCCGTGGTGCCGGAGGTCGGGCTCGGGGGACGACGCGTGAGGCGTGCGCGCGGATTGCGATATGTGCATGAAATCAGACGGTACAGGCGATCGCGCACGTTGCTCGCGCGGACTTCCGCTTCCCGACGAGGAGGACACCGCCGGACCCGGCCGACAGCAGCGCGGCGGCCTCCGCGACACCGGGCGCGCCCGTCGCCCTGCGGGCCGCTTCGGAGGGGTGGGGCACCGGCTGGGCGGCGAGCGCGTCGGCGCCGTACGCGGTCAGCGGCACGCCCAGGCGGAGGGCCGCCGCCCGCAGCCCGGGCTCGTCCGCCTTGACATCGACGGTCGCGAGGGCGGCGATCGCGTCGGCGTCGGCGCCCGCCTCCGCGAGGGCCCGCTCGATGAGGCCCATCACCTCATCGGGGGACACGCCGCGGCGGGCGCCGACGCCGACGTGGAGGGGCGTCACCTTCGTCACCCCGTGATGCCCGCGATGCCCGCTCCCGCGACGAGGCGGGAGGCCATGCCGGGGGCGCCCGCCCAGTGGGTGTGGAGGTAGGAGGCGTGCACGCCTCCCTGTACGAAGCCCTCCACCTGGCGGCGGGGGTGCGTGATCCCCCACGCGGGGGCGGTGCCCGCCGCCGGTTCGATCACCGTGCGGTGGAACTCATGGCCCCGGACGCGGGTGCCTGCGGCGGCGAGCGGATTGTCCGTGAGCGCGACGGCCTCGCGATAGCCGAGTGTGAGGCGCTCCGACATGCGGGCGTCGGCGTCGAGGACGCCGCACATGGGTTTGCCGTCGAGGGTGCGGGCCAGGTAGAGGAGGCCTGCGCACTCGGCGGCGATCGGGGCCCCCGAGCGGGCCAGGGCTGCCACGGCCGCGCGGAGCGGCTCGTTCGCGGAGAGTTCCGCCGCGTACATTTCGGGGAAGCCGCCGCCGATGACCAGACCGCTGGTGCGGTCCGGGAGGGCCTCGTCGCGGAGGGGGTCGAAGGTCACGACCTCCGCGCCGGCGGCGGTGAGCAGCTCCGTGTGCTCGGCGTACGTGAAGGTGAACGCCGGACCGCCGGCGACGGCGATCACGGGGGCACCGTTCGGGTGCGGCCCGGTGGTCGCGTTGTGCCCACCCGTTCCGCCCTGCGGAACGCCTGCCCACAACATGGGCGACGGCCCCCACGGCTCGTCCGTCAGCGGCGGGGCGCTGTGTGCCAGGGCCAGGAGGGCCTCCAGGTCGCAGCCCTGCCGGACCTGCTCCGCCTGCGCGGCCACCGATTCCAGCGCCTCCGCGCGCCGTTCCGCCACCGGGATCAGCCCGAGGTGGCGGCTCGGCGTGGTCACCGTACGGACGCGCCGCACCGCGCCCAGCACCGCCACGCCCGATTCCTCCAGCGCCTCCCGCAGTAGCTCCTCGTGGCGGTCCGAGCCGACCTTGTTGAGGATGACGCCCGCGACCCGTACCTCCGGGTCCCAGGAGGCGAAGCCGTGCACCAGGGCCGCCACGGACCGCGACTGCGACGACGCGTCGACGACGAGCACCACCGGTGCCCGCAGGAGCTTCGCCACATGGGCCGTCGAGGCCAGCTCGCCCTGTCCGCTGGCGCCGTCGTAGAGGCCCATGACGCCCTCGACCACCGCGAGGTCGCAGCCCGCCGCCCCGTGGAGGAACAGCGGGGCCACGCGCTCCGGGCCGCACATGTAGGCGTCGAGGTTGCGGCCCGGTCGGCCGGTGGCGAGCGCGTGGTAGCCCGGGTCGATGTAGTCAGGTCCCACCTTGTGGGGGGAGACCGCGAGCCCCGCGTCGGCGAAGGCCCGCATCAGCCCGGTGGCCACGGTGGTCTTGCCGCTGCCGGAGGCCGGCGCGGCGATGACCAGGCGGGGGACGTGCGTACTCACCACTCGATGCCCCGCTGGCCCTTCTGGCCCTCGTCCATCGGGTGCTTGACCTTGGACATGTCCGTCACCAGATCCGCGAAGTCCAGCAGCTTCTCCGGCGCGTTGCGGCCGGTGATGACGACGTGCTGGGTGCCGGGGCGGTCCCGCAGCACCTCGATGACCTCGTCGGTGTCGATCCAGCCCCAGTGCATCGGGTACGCGAACTCGTCCAGCACGTACAGCTTGTACGACTCGGCCGCCAGGTCGCGCTTGACCTGCTCCCAGCCCTCGCGCGCCTTCTCCTCGTTGCTGAGTTCGGAGTCGCGCTGGATCCAGGACCAGCCCTCGCCCATCTTGTGCCAGTCGACCGTGCCGCCCTCGCCGGAGGCGCCCAGCACCCGCAGCGCGTTCTCCTCGCCGACCTTCCACTTCGCGGACTTCACGAACTGGAACACCCCGATCGGCCAGCCCTGGTTCCAGGCGCGCAGCGCCAGCCCGAAGGCCGCCGTCGACTTGCCCTTGCCGATGCCGGTGTGGACGAGGACCAGCGGCCGGTTGCGGCGCTGGCGTGTGGTGAGCCCGTCGTCGGGTACGACGGTCGGCTGTCCCTTGGGCATTACGCGGCCCTCCGTGAGTCGGTGTTCCGTACGGTGCGTACCAGCGCGGAGACATTCTCCGCGCGCAGATCGTCGAGCGTCACCACCGGCCCGCCGAGCGCCCGGCCCAGCTCGCCCGCCAGGCCGAGCCGCACCGGCCCGGCCTCGCAGTCCACGACCACCGACGCGACGCCGGAGCCCGCGAACAGCCCGGCCGCGCGCGCGGCCCGCGCCAGCGGCTCCACGCCGCCCGTCGCCCGCCCGTCGGTCACGACGACCAGCAGCGGACGGCGCGAAGGGTCGCGCATGCGCTCCACGCGCAGCACCTCGTGCGCCTGGAGCAGGCCCGCCGCCAGCGGCGTCCGGCCGCCCGTCGGCAGCTTCTCCAGCCGGGCCGCGCCCGCCTCCACGGACGACGTCGGCGGCAGCGCCACCTCCGCGCCGCTGCCCCGGAACGTCACCATCCCGATCTTGTCGCGGCGCTGGTAGGCGTCCATCAGCAGGGAGAGCACCGCGCCCTTGACCGCGCTCATCCGCTTGCGGGCCGCCATGGAACCGGAGGCGTCCACGACGAACAGCACCAGGTTCCCCTCGCGCCCCTCGCGCACGGCCTCGCGCAGGTCGTCGCGCCGGACGACCAGCCCGGGACCGCTGCGGCCCCGCACCCGCTGGTGCGGGGCGGCGGCCTGGACGGTCGCGGCGAGGTGCAGCTTCGACAGCGCGCCCCCGCGCGGCCGGCGCGCCCCCGTCGTCCGTCCGTGCGCCGTCAGCGCGCGCGAGCGGCGCCCGTCGGCACCCTCCCCGAGGCCGGGGACGGTGAACCGCCGGGTCCGGAACGGCTCCGCCGCCGCCACGGCGGGGGCCTCGGGAGCCTCCCCGCCACCAGGGGACGACGCCTCCTGCGGGGCGGGCTCGCGCCCGGGCTCCGGCCGCTGCGGCGGTACGTCCGTGGTGGCGGCCGGTGCGTCGCCGGCGTCCTGCGGGGGCTGCCCACCGCCGTCGGGGCCACCGTCCGGGCCGTTGTCCGGTCCGTTGCCCGGGCCGCCGCCGGGGTCTTCCGGGCCCTCGGGGCCGTCACCGTCCGGATCCGGACCATCCGGCTCAGGCTCGGGCTCGGGCTCCGGCTCCTCGTCCTCGAACCCGGCGAGGATCTCGTCCAGCCGGTTCTCGTCCAGACCGGGCGCGTCGAACGGGTTCCGGCGGCGCCGGTGCGGCAGTGCCAGCAGCGCCGCCTGCCGTACGTCCGCCGTCGTCACATCCGTACGCCCCGCCCAGGCGGCCAGCGCGGCGGAGGTGCGCGCTGTCACGATGTCCGCGCGCATGCCGTCGACCTCGAACCCGGCGCACACCGCCGCGATCCGGCGCAGCGCGCCGTCCCCGAGCCGTACGCCCGGCAGCAGGGCCCGCGCGGCGGCGATGCGCTCGCGCAGCGTGTCCTCCTCCGGCGCCCACTTGGCGGCGAAGGCCGCCGGGTCCTCGTCGAAGGCGAGGCGCCGGCGCACGACCTCGACGCGCTCCTCGGTCTCGCGGGAGGCGGCGACCTCGACGGTCAGCCCGAAGCGGTCCAGGAGCTGCGGGCGCAGCTCGCCCTCCTCGGGGTTCATGGTGCCCACGAGGAGGAAGCGGGAGGCGTGGCGTACGGAGACGCCCTCGCGCTCGACGGAGGAGACACCGGTCGCCGCCGCGTCCAGCAGGCTGTCCACGAGGTGATCGCCCAGCAGGTTGACCTCGTCGACGTAGAGCACGCCCCGGTGCGCGGCGGCCAGCAGGCCGGGTTCGAACGCCTTGACGCCCTCGCCCAGCGCCCGCTCGATGTCGAGCGAGCCGACGAGGCGGTCCTCGGACGCGCCGACGGGCAGCTCGACCATCCGGGCGGGACGGGCGGCGCGGTCACCGGCGCCGTCGCCGCCGGCGTGCGGCCCGTCGGGGCAGCGCGGATCCGGGGCCGCCGGGTCGCAGGAGAACCGGCAGCCCGCGACGGTCACGACCTCGGGCAGCAGCGCGGCCAGGGCCCGGACGGTGGTGGTCTTCGCGGTCCCCTTCTCGCCGCGCACGAGGACACCGCCGATCGACGGCGAGATCGCGTTGAGCAGGAGGCCCAGCCGCATGTCGTCCATGCCGACGATCGCGGTGAAGGGGTAGGTGGACGAGGACATCAGCGATTACCTCCCTGGTGGGGACGGCTCAGTGGGTTGTGGGCAGTCGTTCCACATGGCGGAACGGGTGGGCACAACCCACCGGCGGCCCGCACCCGAACGGAACTCACGGCGCCCCGGGCGGTATGAACGACAGCCCGCCCGGCACCCCGTCCTCGATCAAGCGCAACAGCGCATCCGTGTCCGCGTGCTCCTCGATCAGATCGCCCAGCCGGTCGAGCTGTTCTTCCCGCAGCGCGGCGAACGACGTGTCCGGAGCCGGTACGAACGCCCGTCCCGCCGCGCGGGCGACCTCGCGCAGGAACGCCCGGCGGAACCCGTCGCTCTCCAGCGACCCGTGCCAGTGCGTACCCCACACCGCGCCCACCCGGCAGCCGTCGAGGAAGGATTCGTCCCCGCCCAGCACCTTGGCCACGCCGTGATGGATCTCGTACCCCTCGACGTGCTCGCCCAGGGCCTCGCCGACCGGCCGGGCCAGGGTCTTCCCGACCGCGAACCGCACGCGCACCGGCAGCAGGCCCAGGCCCTCGACCGTGCCGGCCTTCGACTCGACCTCGTCGTCGATCCGCTCGCCCAGCAGCTGGAAGCCGCCGCAGATGCCCAGCACCGGGCGGCCCTCCGCCGCCCGCCGTACGAGCGCGTCGGCGAGCCCGCGTTCGCGCAGCCACGCGAGCGCGCGAACCGTGCCGCGCGTGCCCGGAACGACGACGAGGTCGGCGTCGGCGAGCTCCTCGGGGCGGTCGACGAACCGTACGACGACGCCCGGTTCGGCGGCCAGCGCGTCGACGTCCGTGAAGTTCGACATCAGCGGCACCGCGCACACGGCGACCCGCAGGACGTCCGCGCCGTGCGGCGGGGCGACCACGGACTCGCGGACCGCGCCCCGCAGGGACACGCGCAGGCCGTCCTCCTCGTCGATGCCCAGGCCGTGGGCGAACGGCAGCACGCCGAACGTCCGCCGGCCCGTCAGGTCGCGCAGCATCTCCAGCCCCGGTTCCAGCAGGCTCACGTCGCCCCGGAACTTGTTGACCACGTAACCCGCTATCAGCTCCTGGTCCTCGCGGGAGAGCAGCGCTGTCGTACCGAAGAAGGAGGCGAAGACACCGCCCCGGTCGATGTCGCCGACCACGACCACGGGCAGCCGCGCGGCGCGGGCGATGCCCATGTTGACGATGTCGGAGCGGCGCAGATTGATCTCGGCGGGGCTGCCGGCCCCCTCGCAGATCACGGCGTCGTGGGTGCGCCGCAGCTCGGCCAGGCACTCCGTCACCGTGCCGAACAGCTGCTCCTGGCGGCCCTGGTGGTAGCCGCGGGCGCTGAGCTCGCCCACCGCCTTGCCCATGAGGACGACCTGGCTGCTGCGGTCGCTTCCGGGCTTGAGCAGCACCGGGTTCATGAGGGCGCTCGGCTCGACGCGGGCGGCGGCGGCCTGCATGGCCTGCGCGCGCCCTATCTCCGCGCCGTCGCGCGTCACGAAGGAGTTGAGGGACATGTTCTGCGCCTTGAACGGCGCGACCTTGACGCCCTTGCGGACCAGCCAGCGGCAGATGCCGGCCGTGACCACGCTCTTGCCCGCGTCCGAGGTGGTCCCGGCCACCAGCAGGCCCCCGCCCGGCGGGCGCCCGCTCCTGTCGGCTGTCACCGAGACTGTCACCGGTTCCTCCCCGCCTTCCTGAACAGGCTGCCCACCGTACGGGCCGTCAGCGCCGTCCCCAGGGCCAGCAGTGACACCCGGCGCGAGAGCCGGACCGCGCGTTCGATGTCGGCCGTCCGCACCGGGCGGTTCTCCCCGCCCAGCACGGGGCGGTGCTCGACGCGCCCGGCGTAGGCGAGGGTGCCGCCCAGGCGTACGCCCAGGGCCCCGGCGAAGGCGGCCTCGACCGGCCCGGCGTTGGGGCTGGGGTGCCGGGCGGCGTCGCGCCGGGCCACGCGCAGGGCGCCGCGCGGGTCGGGCCCGGCGAGGACCGTGAGCGCGGCGGTCAGCCGGGCGCCCGGCCAGCCGACGACGTCGTCGAGCCGGGCCGACGCCCAGCCGAACCGCCGGAGCCTGGGCGACTTGTGACCCACCATGGCGTCCAGGGTGTTGACCGCCCGGAAGCCCACGAGCCCGGGCACCCCGGCCAGCGCTCCCCAGACGAGGGCGCCCACGACGGCGTCGGAGGTGTTCTCGGCGACGGACTCCACCACGGCCCGGGCGATCTGCTGCGCGTCCAGCGCCTGCGGGTCGCGTCCGCACAGGTGCGGCAGCCGCTCCCGGGCGACCTCCAGGTCCCCGGCGGCCAGCGCACCGCCGATGGCCCGGGCCTCCCGGCCCAGGGACGTGCCGCCCAGGACGGACCAGGTGACGGCGGCGGTCAGCGCGATCTCGGCAGCGGGGTGACGTCGCGCGGCACGGGTCAGCAGCCCGGCCCCGGCGACCGCGCCACCGGCGCAGACCAGGGTGTGGAGGGTGCCGTAGCCCCGGTGGTCGCGCCACAGCCGCCGTTCGACGGCCTGCGCGGCCCGCCCGAACGCGGCCACGGGATGCCCGCGGCGGGGGTCCCCGAGGAGCAGGTCGCAGGCGAAGCCCAGGGCGGTGCCGTACACGAAGGGGCCGTACATGAAGGGGCCGTGCGCGAGGGAAAAGCGGTCGCGGCCGGGCATGGCGAAGCGGTGTCCTCACTCAGGGTCCGCGCCCTGGCTCGACGTGACGGCGACCAGAGTCTCCTGGCTCCCCGGATCCGCGCCGCCCCCGGCCTTCCGGCTCGCGCCGTGGCCATCGGTTGGGGGGACACTCCCCGGTGACAGTGGCGGGACCGCGCCGGATTCGCACCGGCTTCCTCTGCTGTCGCCGTTTGGCTCGGGAAGTCCACCACGGGGCGGGAAGGGGCGTCAACTCGCCCTGACCTGCGCTCCCGCCGCTCTACTGGCGGCGTCGCGCCATCCACGAAGCCAGCGACACCGTGACCCCCAGCATGATCGAGGACCAGGCCGCCAGGAGCAGGAGCTCGCCGGCGGGTGGGCGCGGTGGCGCCGAGCTCAGCAGACGGATCGTCTGGTTGACGGGAGTGACCAGGCGGCCGACCAAGGCGATCAGGCTCAGCACGAGCGCCGTGGCGAAGGCGTAGCCCTGTCGTTCGATCAGGGGGCGGGCACAGCAGGTACCCAGGGCGACGGCGGTGAGAGCGCAGATCAGGTGGGCCATGAGACCGGTGGCCAGGTCGGCGGGTGTGTGGAGGCGACCGCTGGAGACCATGGGCCAGATCAGGGCGGCGCCGCCGAGAGCGAGCACACCGGCCAGGGAGGCACAGGTCTTGCCGAGCATGACCCGTAGGCGGCCACCGGCGTTGATCAGGGTGACGGTGGCCTGGAGCGGGTCCTCGGTGTTGTGAAGGCTGAGGGTGAGCCACACGCCGACCGGCAACAGCGCGGCGGCGGAGGCCCCGTAACCCGGCAGGACCGAGCCCTGGACGGCGTACAGGACCGCCAGGAATCCGAGGTAGGCCACCAGCTGGGGCAGGAACCGCTGGGACCGGAGGTAGTCCGCCAGGGCGTAGCGGGCGATCGTCGTCATCGGTGACCACCGGCACCCGGGCGGACCTCGAAAACGCTGTGCCCTTGTCTCAGGACCTCCGCGAGGACCGCGTCGGACCGGTCGGCGCCGACCTCAAGGCATATGCGCCGCCGCTCATTCTCGCCCACGGACCGGACGCCCGGCAGAGCGCGCAGCGCCTCCATCACGCGCGACCGGTCCTCCACCATCGGCACGCCCAGCGTGATCGCGAAACCCTCGGGCGCCGCCTCACCCATGGCTTCCTCGGTGAGGCGGCCCCGGTGCAGCCGGTGGACCGCGTCCGCGCTCGCGGCGACGGTGCCCGGCCGGTGCTCGGTGAGCAGAACGACCACTCCCGCGGCACGCCACTCCGCGAGGCAGTCCACGAGGACTTGATGGGTACGGGCGTCGAGGCCGGACCACGGTTCGTCGAGGATCAGCAGCCGGGGGCCGCCGAGCATGGCCTGGGCGAGAGCGACTTTCTGGGCGTTTCCTTTGGACAGCGTGCTGATGGGGGCGTCGACGTCCCCCTCGATGCCCAGCCGGTCCAGCAGTTCACCGCCGCGACGGGCGGCGTCCGCGGTCCGGAGTCCTTGGACGCGCCCCATGTGCAGGAGGTACGAGCGTGCGCTGAGCCGCATGTTCGCCGGGAGCCGCTCGGGCACATAGCCGATCCTGTCCGGGCGCCCGCGAACGGAGCCGGAGCTGGGCCTCCTCAGCCCGGCGGCCACCTTGAGCAGGGTGGACTTGCCCGACCCGTTCCCGCCGACCACCGCGGTGACGGTCCCGGAAGCCAGATCGAGGGTGATGTCATCCAGTACGCGCGGCCCTCCGCGTGTGTACCGGACGCTGACCGACTCCAAACGCACCTTTCAGAACCCCCGTCGAACGCCGTCACAACCGTGCATGCAAGAGGTACTGAACGCGCGATCGGCGGTCCGGGTTCCCCGCGTTGACGGCGGAGGGGCGGGACCGAAGCTCTTCGGTCCCGCCCCTCCGCCGGCATACGCGGTGTCGCGTCAGGTGACGAGCGTCAGGCGACGATCAGATAGATCCCGTACCCCACCGCCGCCGCGCACAGCGCGAAGCACGCGTACGCGCCGGTGCGGGCCAGCGCGGTGCTGCCGCCCGCGTCGGCCGCGGAAGTCGCGGACGTCGCGCCCGCGGCCTCCGGCTTGCGGGACGTGCCGACGATGCCGAGCGTGAAGACGCCCACGAGGCCGACGGTGACCACGAGGCTCACGCCGAAGACCTGGCCGAGAGCTGCCCAGTCGATGTGCATGGTGGTTCTTCCTCCGTTGCCCGGCGTCAGCCGGTCGTCGCCGCGGCGGGGGCGGCCGGGGTGGCGGGTGCCGTGGTGACCTGGGCGGCCGGGGCCGGGGTCAGGGTGCCGGCGGGCGGCGGGGCGACGGCCTGAAGGGCGGCCGTGACCACACCGACGGGCTCCTCGGGGAGGCCCTGCGGCGTGTTGAGCTCGTTGACGGTCTCGTGGGTGACCGGCTTGCGGCGCGAGGCCGCCCAGATGGCGCCGGAGACCCCGAGGCCGAGGACGGCGACGGCGGCGACGCCCCAGTCGCCCTGGTCGGCCAGGAGCGCGGCGCCGGCGGCGACGAGGCCCGCGGCCGGGAGGGTCAGGCCCCACGCGGCGACCATGCGGCCGGCCGTCGACCAACGCACCACGCCGCCCTTGCGGCCCAGGCCGGCGCCCATGATCGAGCCGGAGCAGACCTGGGTGGTGGAGAGCGCGAAGCCGATGTGCGAGGAGGCGAGGATCACGGTCGCGGCACCGGTCTGGGCGGCGAAGCCCTGCGCCGGCTTGATGTCGGCGAGACCCTTGCCGAGCGTCTGGATGATGCGCCAGCCGCCCAGGTACGTACCGAGCGCGATGGCCAGGCCCGCGGAGACGATGACCCACAGCGGCGGGTCGGAGTGCGGGGCGACGACGCCGCCGGCGACCAGGGCCAGGGTGATGACACCCATGGTCTTCTGGGCGTCGTTGGTGCCGTGGGCGAGGGAGACCAGGGCGGCCGAGGCGATCTGGCCCGCGCGGTAGCCCTTCGCGGTGTCCGCCTCGTCGCGGCCCTTGGCCAGGCGGAAGGTCAGGCGGGTGGCGACCCAGGCGGCGATGCCCGCCACGATCGGGGCGGCGACCGCGGGGATGAGGACCTTCATGACGACCTTGTCGGCGTTGACCGCGTCGAAGCCGACGGACGCGACGGTGGCGCCGATCAGACCGCCGAAGAGGGCGTGCGAGGAGCTGGAGGGCAGCCCCGCCAGCCACGTGAGGAGATTCCAGACGATCGCGCCGACCAGCCCGGCGAAGATCACCTCTGGTCTGATGCCGGCACTCTCATCGATGATGCCTCCGGAGATCGTCTTCGCGACCTCGACGGACAGGAACGCCCCGACCAGGTTGAGCACGGCCGACATGGCCACTGCGGTCTTGGGCTTGAGCGCTCCGGTCGAGATGGTGGTGGCCATGGCGTTGGCCGTGTCGTGGAAGCCGTTCGTAAAGTCGAACACCAAGGCCGTGACGATCACGATCCCGATGAGAAGCGTGATGTTTTCCATTCACCCAGGCAATCAGTTCGATGGTCAGTACGCGGCGACCGTAGGGACTCCGGGTGAACGGAAGGTGAACTGGCTCGGGATCCCCGATGACACCGACCGGAGGCGAAGATCATGAAGACCGGAGAACGGACCCCCGACGCACCCGACGACATAGGCCGGACCTGGGCCGATGTCGTGGCCACGGCCCGCAGGAGCACCGCTGACCAACTGGTCGTCGGCACCTCGGGGAACGTCTCCGCAAGGGTCGGTGACGTGGTCCTTGTCACGCCCAGCGGGGTGCCCTACGACCGGCTCGGCCCCGGCGACGCCGTCGGCGTCGACCTGTCCGGCCGCCAGGTGCTGGGCGAGCTCGCCCCCACCAGCGAACTGCCCATGCACCTCGCCGTCTACCGCGCCACCGACGCCGCCGCGATCGTCCACACCCACGCCACGCACGCCACCGCCGTCTCCACGCTCGTCGACGAGGTGCCGCTTATCCACTACATGGCGGCCGCCCTCGGCGGACCCGTCCGCGTCGCCCCCTACGCCCTCTACGGCAGCGACGAGCTGGCCGCCCACACCCTCCGGGCCCTCGACGGCCGCACCGGCTGCCTGCTCCGCAACCACGGCACCCTCACCCACGGCGCCACCCTGGAGGCGGCCTACGACCGCACCGCCCAGCTGGAGTGGATGTGCCGGGTCTGGCTCACCGCCTCGTCCGTCCCCGGCCGCACCCCCGCCCTGCTGAGCCCCGACCGGCTGGCCGAGGTCGCCGCCAAGTACCGGGGCTACGGACAGCCCGGCTGAGCCGAGTCGCCCGGCGGCCCGCGCGGGACCAGACTGGAGGTGATGGGCCTGAAAGGAGTGGCGGCCGTCGCCGCCACCACGCTGATCGGTGCCGGGGCCGCCGTCGTGGCGGCCGGACGGTACGCCGGCGACGCCGCCCTCAGGACCCTGCCCGGCCATCCGCCGCCGGGCGAGCACCGGCTCACCGTGCACGACATCACCACCGGCAGCGGCACCACCCCCGGCACGATCACGCTCACCCGCGCCCCGGCCACGCTGCGCCCCGGCGTCTACGGGCTGGCCGGCCGGGGCCTCCACGCCGTCGTCGGGGACGTCGTCGCCGACGTCTCGCACCCCCACGACTGCGTGGTCCGGCGCCTGGAGCGCGTCACCCACGGCGCCCCGGCCCCCGGCGACCGGGTCTGGCTCACCCCGCAGACGTACCGGGGCAACCCGCGCGACGCCCTCGGCCTCGACCACGCCGATGTGGAGGTGCCCGGCGAGCTGGGCCCGCTGCCCGCCTGGTTCGTGCCCGGCGCCCGCGACACCTGGGTGCTCGCCGTGCACGGCCTGGGCACCACCCGGGAGCACACCCTGACCGTCCTGCCGTTCCTCCACCGGCAGCGCCTCCCCGTCCTCGCCCTCTCCTACCGGGGCGACCCCGGCGCACCCCGCCCGGCGCATGGAATCAGCCACTTCGGCGCCCGGGAGTGGCGGGATCTGGACGCGGCCGTCCGCTACGCCGTCCGCAACGGCGCCCGCCGCGTCGTCCTGTACGGCTGGTCCACGGGCGCGACGATGGCACTGCTCACCGCCCTGCGGGACACCGGCTCCGCGCTGAGCGACCGCGTCGCGGGCGTCGTCCTGGACGCGCCGCTCCTCGACTGGCCCGCCGCGCTGGGCGCCCTGGCCGCCCACCGGCTCCCGGCCGCGCTCATTCCGCTTGCGGTCCGGGCGACGGAGGGACGCACCGGTCTGGCCCCCGAGGGCCTGCTGGCCGCCGCCGACCCCACCCTCCTGGACGTCCCCGCTCTCGTCGTGCACGGCACCGACGACCCCGTCGCCCCCCTCCTCCATTCCCGTGAACTCGCCGCCCGGCGACCGGAACTGATCACGCTGCGAACCGTTCGGGGGGCGGGCCACGCGGCCTCCTGGAACCTCGATCCCACGGGCTATGAGGAGGCCCTGCGACGCTTCCTGATCCCCCTGATGTAGGGCGTGAACAGGGCGCTCGCGCCCCGCACACACCCCCCGCGTGACGTCCCACCACGGGTCCCCGGCGGCTGGATAGTTGATTCCGATTGGGTTTTCGGAGCGTGAACGGCAAGACTGCTCCTGTGACGTCCCGTACTCCGCGCGACTCCCGGCTCAGACTCGTCCCCCGACAGCCGATCACCGCCGCCCGCCGGGCCGTGGCGAACCGGGGCGCCCGCCCGGCGCCCCGCCCGCCCGCGGGCACCCCGGCCCGGCCGGAACTCGCCCGTCAGGCGAGAGCCTGGCTGGCCGGCGCGGTCCGCCTGGCCCGCTGGGCGGCCGACGAGTGCTCCCGGGGCACGACCCTGCGGCCGGGCGCCGGCGGCGGCCTCGCCGCCGAGGAGACCGAGCGCGCCACGGCCGCCCTGGACCTGCCCCCCGCCTCGGTGCGCACCGACTGGGACCGGGCCAAGCTCGCCGGGCTGCTGGAGCTGCACGGCGGCACCGCCCGCCCCGGCTGGCGGCTCACCGCCTGGGAGCGGGACGACAGCGCCGTGCTGCGCGGCTGGGTCGCGCTCTTCGACGCCTGGTCCCTGGCCCACCCCGAGCCCCCCGGCACCGACTCCACCGTCGCGGCCGAGGTCGTCGAGGCCGCCCCCCAGCTGCTGTCCGTCATGCACCTGTCCGCCGGGCCGGTCTCCGTGGCGATGCTCCTCGACCTCCTCCAGCAGCGGGTGGCCGAGATCCGCGCCGAGCGCTGCGAGGTCCCCTACGACGCGCCCGTCGCGGCCGCCGCCTGCCCCGCCGTGCCGCCCGCCCCCACCGCCGGCGACCCGCTGCCGGGGCTGCTGGACTGGGCCCTCGAAGGGCTCGCCTCGGTCGGCGCGCTCGTCATGCGCGGCGGCACCGGCTCCCGCGCCGAGGCCCTGCTCACCCCCCTGGGGAACTGGGCGGTGTGGGTCAAGCTCGAGCAGATCTGCGTGGCCGCCCAGAGCCCCGCCGGGAACATCGAGCTGTCCGCCGAGGCCATGCTGCGCGGCTGCGCCGACCTCACCCCGGGCCCCGCCCGCGCCGAGTACCGCGCCTGGCTCGCCGCCCGGCCCGTGCGAAGCGCCGTCACGGAGCTGCTGGACGCGGCCCGGGGCGACGACGCGATGGTGCGCGGCCTGGCCTTCGAGGCCCTGCGCGCGGTGGGCGCCCCCGCCGAGCCGGCGGTCCGCGTCTCGGCCGAGGAGCCGGTGCTGCGCCCGTACGCCCTGCTGTGGCTCGCCGAGCACGAGGGGCACGACCCGGAGGAGGCCGCCGAGGTGCTCAGCCGGGAGGAGGCCACCTGGCTGTGGGTGGACACGGCCGCGGCCGTCGCCGACCACGCCGAGGGGCGGCTGCTGGTGCGGCACCTCGACTCGGCCGTACAGGGCACGGTCCCGGGCCTGCTGGAGGAGGTACGGGCCGTCGGGCACCCCCGGACCGTTCAGGTGCTGGTCGCGCTGGCGGCGGCGCATCCCGACCCCGCCCTGGCGAAGGCGGTGCGCAGGGCCGCGTTCCAGGTGCACACGGGCGGGGCGTAGCCCCTCGGGCTCGGCCCGGGGCCCTCAGCCCGTGGCCTCCCGCCCCTTCGGGGCGTATGTGCCGAAGCTCCAGACGTTGCCCTCGGCGTCCCGGGCCATGTAGTCCCGGGAGCCGTACTCCTGGTCCGTCGGGGGCATCACGATCTCCGCGCCGTGCTCGACGGCCCGGCGGTGGTGGGCGTCGGTGTCCTCGACGACGACGTAGACGCCACAGGGCCCGCCGCCCGCCATGGCCTCGTCGAAGACACCGCCCCGGCCCTTGGAGCCGATCATCACGATGCCGTTGCCGTAGACGAGCTCGGCGTGCAGGACGGTGCCGTCCTCGCTCTCGTAGAGGGCGCTCGGGACGAAGCCGAAGGCGTCCGTGAGCAGGCGGATCGCCGCCTTCGCGTCGTGGTAGAGCAGCGCCGGGCTGATGGCCGGCGCCGCGGTGCCCGTGTCTGCCATGGCGGTCCTCCTCGGTGGGATCACTCGGTGGGGTCGCTCGGTGGGATCAGCGGAAGGTGTCGCAGCGGGCCATGTCGCCCGTGGTGTAGCCGGTGGTGAACCACTGCCGGCGCTGGTCCGCCGAGCCGTGCGTCCAGCTCTCCGGGGTGACCCGCCCCTGGAACTTCTCCTGGATGCGGTCGTCCCCCACCGCGGCCGCCGCGGAGAGCCCGTCGTCGATGTCGGCCTTGGTCAGCTGCTTGACCAGCGGCCGGCCGGTGGACTTGTCCGGGGTGGTCGTCGCGTGCTTGGCCCAGACCCCGGCGTAGCAGTCGGCCTGGAGCTCGACCTTGACCGAGTTGCTGCCGGCCCCGGTGAGCCGGTCCTGGGCGCGGGAGAGCGTGCCCTGGAGGTTCTGGATGTGGTGCCCGTACTCGTGGGCGACGACGTACGCCTGGGCGAAGGGGCCGCCGCTCGCGCCGAACTTCGACTTCAGCTCGTCGAAGAAGCCCAGGTCCAGATAGACCTTGCGGTCACCGGGGCAGTAGAACGGCCCGACCGCCGAGGTCGCGGCCCCGCAGGCGGTGTTCACCCGGCCGGTGAAGAGGACCGTCGAGGCGGGCGTGTACGTCATGGAGCGGCGGGCCAGCTCCTGGCTCCAGAACGACTGGGCGCTGTTGACGATCGCGACGATCCGGCAGTCCTGGCGGGTATTGGCGTCCTTGCCGGTGCGGCAGGTCCGGGAGACCTGCTGGTCCGTGCTGGGCGACGCCGCGGGGCCCGGCCCCTGGGAGCTCAGCCCCAGCTCGTTCGGCCCGATGCCGAAGAAGAGCCCCAGGGCCAGCGCGATCAGCCCCACGATGCCGCCGCCGATGGTCAGCCCACCGCCCGGAATGCCGCCGCCCCGCTGATCCTGCACCTGGGAGGTGTCCAGATCGGCGTCGTCGTCGAACTGCACGTGCCCACCGCCTCTCGGCTCCACCGCTCACCGGTAAGGGCTGTCCACCCCGAGTATCGGCGAATCGCCCCGGCCCCGCGCTCTCCGGCACGTCCGGCGTGGCGGGCGACCCCGCGAACCGGTTTGCGCGCCCCCGTTAGACTGGTCCGTATGGCATTCCTCCTCGTGCATTAGACGGCGTCATAGCGACCGAGTCCGTCCTTCCGCCGTCCATCACTGCCCAGGAGTAGAACCCCTCGTGATCACCGCATCCGGCATCGAGCTGCGCGCCGGCGCACGCGTCCTCATCGAGTCCGCCTCGTTCCGCATCGCCAAGGGCGACCGCGTCGGCCTGGTCGGCCGCAACGGCGCGGGCAAGACCACCCTCACCAAGTGCCTCGCCGGTGAGGGCATCCCCGCCGCGGGCACCATCTCCCGCTCCGGCGAGGTCGGCTACCTCCCGCAGGACCCCCGCACCGGCGATCTCGACGTGCTCGCCCGCGACCGCATCCTCTCCGCGCGCGGCCTCGACCTCGTCCTGCGCAAGATGCGGGAGAACGAGGACCGGATGGCGAACGGCCAGGGCGCCACCCGCGAGAAGGCCATGAAGAAGTACGAGCGCCTGGAGACGGAGTTCCTGACCAAGGGCGGTTACGCCGCCGAGGCGGAGGCCGCGACCATCGCCGCCAGCCTCGGCCTGCCCGACCGCATCCTCACCCAGCCGCTGCACACCCTCTCCGGCGGTCAGCGCCGCCGGGTCGAGCTGGCCCGGATCCTCTTCTCGGACGCCGACACCCTGCTCCTGGACGAGCCCACCAACCACCTCGACGCCGACTCCATCGTCTGGCTGCGGGACTACCTCAAGTCCTACCGCGGCGGCTTCATCGTGATCTCCCACGACGTCGACCTCGTGGAGACCGTCGTCAACAAGGTCTTCTACCTCGACGCCAACCGCTCGGCCATCGACGTCTACAACATGGGCTGGAAGCTCTACCAGCAGCAGCGCGAGGCCGACGAGAAGCGCCGCAAGCGCGAGCGGCAGAACGCCGAGAAGAAGGCCGCGGCCCTCAATTCGCAGGCCGACAAGATGCGCGCCAAGGCCACCAAGACCGTCGCCGCGCAGAACATGGCCAAGCGCGCCGAGAAGCTGCTCTCGGGCCTGGACGCGGTGCGCGTCTCCGACAAGGTCGCCAAGCTCCGCTTCCCCGACCCCGCGCCCTGCGGCAAGACCCCGCTCACCGCCGAGGGCCTGTCCAAGTCCTACGGCTCGCTGGAGATCTTCACCGACGTCGACCTGGCCATCGACAAGGGCTCCCGCGTGGTCATCCTCGGCCTCAACGGCGCCGGCAAGACCACCCTGCTGCGGCTGCTCGCGGGCGCCGAGAAGCCCGACACCGGCGGCGTCACCCCCGGCCACGGCCTCAAGCTGGGCTACTACGCCCAGGAGCACGAGACGCTGGACCCGGACCGCACGGTCCTGGAGAACATGCGCTCCTCCGCGCCCGACCTCGACCTCGTCGAGGTCCGCAAGGTGCTGGGCTCCTTCCTGTTCTCCGGCGACGACGTGGACAAGCCCGCGGGCGTGCTGTCCGGCGGTGAGAAGACCCGGCTGGCGCTGGCCACGCTCGTCGTCTCCGCCGCCAACGTCCTCCTCCTCGACGAGCCCACCAACAACCTCGACCCGGCCAGCCGCGAGGAGATCCTCGGCGCGCTGCGCACCTACAAGGGCGCCGTGGTGCTGGTGACGCACGACGAGGGCGCCGTGGACGCCCTGGAGCCGGAGCGGATCATCCTGCTCCCGGACGGCGTCGAGGACCTGTGGGGCCCGGACTACGCGGACCTCGTCGCGCTCGCCTGACCGGCCCGGGACCGCTCTTGATCAGTGCGGTCCCGATCATTCGGCCGAGGCGTGATCCATCATCTGAGTGAGGGCGGCTCGTACCGTCCCACCCTCCGTCGCTCCGGCGCACGCGCTGTACGGGATGCGGGGCGCCGTTCGCGCCGCGCGGCACAGGGCCCTGTCTGACCTGCCGCTTCACCCCGCCACCCGTACGGCCGTACGAGCCGGATCATGCGGAATTGCCTGCTCCAAGGCCTGCTGTGGCCGGAAAACACGGACGTCCGTTCCCTTGGACTTCTTATGGACCTTGCCGAATGGGTGGCCAGGAGGCCGCCTAGGGGTGATCATGAGAGACAAGAGGCGCATCTCCCATGAGGAGGCACGGGTGGCCGAGACTCTGAAGAAGGGCAGCCGGGTGACCGGCGCCGCGCGCGAAAAGCTCGCGGCAGACCTGAAGAAGAAGTACGACTCCGGTGCGAGCATCAGGGCGCTGGCCGAAGAGACCGGTCGCTCCTATGGCTTCGTCCACCGGATGCTCAGCGAATCCGGCGTGGTCCTGCGGGGCCGCGGTGGAGCGACGCGCGGCAAGAAGGCCGCCTCGGCCTGACGCCGCGCACCTTGTGAGAAAAGCGGTCAGGACAGTCCCACCCGGTCGGCCGACCGGCCGTCCGGGTGGTTACTGTGCAGTCAACTAAATGACTGCGGGCAATTCGGAGGCCCCCATGACTGCCAGCGAGACCTTGCTCGACCAGGACGGCGTACGGCTCACCGTCGATGACACGGTGGCCACCGTCACCCTCACCAACCCCACCAAGCGCAACGCCCAGTCGCCCGCGCTCTGGCGGGCGCTGACCGAAGCGGGCCGGCAACTGCCGGGCACCGTGCGGGTCGTGGTGCTCCAGGGCGAGGGCAAGTCCTTCTCCGCCGGCCTCGACCGGCAGGCGTTCACGCCCGAGGGCTTCGACGGCGAGCCGTCCTTCCTGGACCTTGCCCGCGGCAGCGACGAGGCACTGGACGCCGAGATCGCCACGTACCAGGAGGCGTTCACCTGGTGGCGGCGCACCGACATCGTCTCCATAGCCGCGGTCCAGGGCCATGCCATCGGCGCGGGCTTCCAGCTCGCCCTCGCCTGCGACCTGCGCGTCTGTGCCGACGACGCGCAGTTCGCCATGCGCGAGACCAGCCTGGGCCTGGTGCCCGACCTCACCGGCACCCAGCCGCTGGTGTCGCTGGTGGGCTACGCCCGGGCACTGGAGATCTGCGCCACGGGCCGCTTCGTCCACGCCGCCGAGGCCGAGCGCATCGGCCTGGCCAATGTGGTCGTCCCCCTCGCGGAGCTCCCCGCCGCCACCGCCGACCTCACCGCGGCCCTGCTGGCGGCGCCGCGCGACGCGGTCGTCGAGACCAAGGCACTGCTGCGCGGCGCCCTCGACCGTACGTACGAGGAGCAGCGCGTCGCGGAGCGCGCGGCGCAGGCGCGCCGGCTGCGCGACCTCGCGGGCCTGGGGGAGTGACACCGCGCGCCTCCCGCGCCCCCTCCTGCTGACCGGCGCCGGCCGGACTTCCCCCCGATCGCCCAAGCGGAGCGCGGCGACCCCGCCTATGGTGGCAAGGGACGGGAAGAGAGGCGAACACCGATGACCGACACATCGAGTCAGCCCCACCAGACCGGTCAGAAGTCCGGACCCGCCCCGGGCCGGCACCCCGGCTCCGGTAAGGAGCAGGTCGCCCCCGCCGAGCGGGGCCGCACCACCATCGCCGACGGCGTCGTGGAGAAGATCGCCGGCCTCGCCGCCCGCGACGTCGTCGGCGTCCACGCCCTGGGCAGCGGACTGTCCCGTACCTTCGGGGCGGTCCGCGACCGGGTGCCGGGCGGGAAGTCCGTCGCCCGGGGAGTGAAGGCGGAGGTCGGCGAGGTCCAGACGGCCCTCGATCTGGAGATCGTCGTGGTTTACGGCGTCGCCATCGCGGATGTCGCCCGCGCCGTGCGGGAAAACGTCATCGCGGCGGTGGAGCGGATGACGGGCCTGGAGGTCGTCGAGGTCAACATCGCCGTGACCGACGTCAAGCTGCCGGACGAGGAAGAAGAGCCGGAGCCCAGGCTCCAGTGAGGAGCGCGTGATGAGCATGGCCGTGGCCGGCATGATCGCCGGCATGGCTCTCGGTTTCGCCGGCTACTTCGGGGGATTCGGCGCCTTCCTGCTGGTCGCGGCCCTGGGCGCGGTGGGCTTCGTGGGCGGGCGACTCCTCGACGGCGATCTGGAGCCGGGCGAGTTCTCACGACTGCTGCGCCCACGCGACCGCGACCGCGACCGGCACGGGAGGTAGGGCGTGCGGGGAGGAAACGCGGTGGCGCCCGCCGAGCGCGGCGCCACCCGGATCGCCGACCGCGTCGTCGCGAAGATCGCCTCCCGGGCGGCCCTGGAGGCGCTGAGCGGCACGGCACCCCCGGAAGACCATGAGCCCCCGCACGCCTCCGTCGTCGTCCGCGACGGTTCCGCCCGCGTACGCGTCTTCGTCGAGCTGGACTACCCCGCCGACCTCGGCGCCCGCTGCCGCGCCGTGCGCGAGCGGATCGCCGAGCGGGTCGGGGAACTGACGGGCATGGAGGTGCCCGAAGTGGTCATCACGGTGGAGCGGCTGCACTCCGCGCACACCGGCCGGATGTGGGGGGTGCGGGTGCGATGAGCGGTCCCGTGTCACTGGAGAAGACGGCCGGGGATGGGGCGCCCCAGGCCGTCGAGGGCGGCCGCGCCCCCCGCTTCCGGTCCGCGCGCAGACTGCCCGCCGCCCTGCTCGCGGCCGCGACCCTGACCGTCGCGGGGCTCTTCCTCTACGACATCGCCGCCGTCCGCGCCGGCCACCCCGCCATGGCCTGGCGCCACCGGCTCGCCCACGAACTGGCGACCCGTCACCTCGGCGACGGCCTGGTGATCGCCGGCGCTGTGACGGCCGTTCTCGCCGGCTGCTGGCTGATCGTCCTCGCCGTCACCCCGGGCCTGCGCGGAGTACTGCCGATGCGCCGCGCCGACGGCACGGCCGACGACGGCGTACGGGCCGGACTGGAACGCCGGGCGGCGGCCCTGGTGCTCCGCGACCGGGTGATGGAGGTCCCCGGCGTCCAGACCGTCCGCGTCGACGTCGGCCGCCGCGTGGTCCGCGCCCGGGCCCGCTCCCACTTCCGGGACCTGGACGAGGTACGGACGGACGTGAACACCGTACTGGCCGAGGGCGTACGCGAGTTGGGGCTCGCCCGGGAGCCGTCCCTGTCCGTGCACGTCCGACGCCCGGCGAAGAGGTGAACGGGGTGGGTGGTCCACCGTGCTGAGGACCGTCAACCGGCTGCTGACCGGGCTCGCCGGAGCGCTGCTCCTGGCACTCGGCGCCGCCGTCCTGATCGGCGCGCTGGACCTGCCGCGCCGCTGGGGCTTCGAACTGCCGTCGTCCTGGCCGTTCGACGGCCCGGACGACGTGCTGCTCCCCACCGCGGACCTGCGGAGGTGGCGCGGCAGGGGCTGGTGGTGGCCGGTGGTCATCACCACCCTGGCCGCCGTCGTCCTGCTGGCCGCGTGCTGGCTCTCCGCCCAGGCCCGCCGACGCCGGCTGCGCGAGGTGGTCGTCCACAGCGGCGGCGGAGAGGTGGCGTCGGTACGGGGACGGGCACTGGAGGAAGTGATGGAGGGGGAAGCCGAAGCGCTACCGGGGGTGGAACGGGCGACCGTCACGCTCACGGGCCGCCGGACGGCACCCCGGGCACAGGTCGCACTGACCCTGGGCGCGCGCGGAGCACCGGGGGCGGCGCTGGCGCGACTACGGGAGGAAGTCCTCCACCACGCACGGACATCGGCGGGCCTGACCCGGCTCCCGACGGAGGTACGACTACGGGCGGTACGGCACCGGGCGGAGCGGGTGGGGTGAGGGCGTCCGCGTGGCCCCCTCAGAACCCGTGCCGCGCCCCGCCGTCCACCGGCAGCATCACCCCCGTCACATACGACGCCGCCGGTGACAGCAGGAACGCGGCCGTGCGGCCGAACTCGTCCGGTTGCCCGTACCGCCCCAGCGGGATCGTCGCCGAGCTGCGGGCGCGGGCGGCTTCCGGGTCGCCGGAGAGGGAGTCGAGCTCGCGCATGCGGTCCGTCGCGATGCGGCCCGGCAGCAGGCCGACGACGCGGATGCCGCGGGGGGCGAGCTCCAGGGAGAGGGACTTGGCGAAGCCCGCGAGGCCCGGGCGGAGGCCGTTGGAGATCGTCAGTCCGGGGATCGGCTCGTGGACCGACGCCGAGAGGACGAAGCCGATCACGCCGCCCTCGCCGAGCGCGCCGGCCGCCGCGCGGGCCAGCCGGACCGCGCCGAGGAAGACGGATTCGAAGGCGGCGCGCCACTGGGCGTCGTCGTTGTCGGCGGCCGAGCCGGGCGGCGGGCCGCCGACGCTGATGAGTACGCCGTCCAGGCGGCCGAAGTGCTCCCGGGCGGTGTCCAGGAGCCGCTCGGCCGAGGCGGGGTCGGCGTTGTCGGCGGCCACTCCGACGGCGCCCGCGCCCAGTTCCTTGGCCGACGCCTCGGCCGTCCTCGCGTCCCGCCCGGAGATCACCACGCGGGCCCCGTCGGCGACCAGAGCGCGGGCGATGGCGAAGCCCAGGCCGCGGGTCGCGCCGGTCAGTACGTACACCCGGTCCTCAAGTCCAAGATCCATGGCGTCAGTCTGCCGTGTCCCGCCCCGTCAGCAGAAGGGCCGTGCCCACCAGGCCGATGTGGCTGAAGGCCTGGGGGAAGTTGCCGAGCTGCCGGCCGGCCTCGGGGTCGTACTCCTCGGCGAGCAGGCCGACGTCGTTGCGCACGGCGAGGAGCCGCTCGAAGAGTTCGCGGGCCTCCTTCGTCCGGCCGGTCAGGAACAGCGCGTCGGCCAGCCAGAACGAGCAGGCCAGGAAGGCGCCCTCGGTGCCGGGCACCCCGTCCACCGGCTCGCCCTCGACGCTGTGGCGGCGGACGAGGCCGTGGTGCGTCAGCTCGCGCCGGACCGTGTCGACCGTCGAGACGACGCGCGGGTCGTCGGGCGGCAGGAAACCGGTGCGGGCGATGAGCAGCGTGGCCGCGTCGAGCTCCCGCGAGCCGTAGTACTGCGTGAACGTGCCGCGCTCGGCGTCGTAGCCCCGCTCGCAGACCTCCCGGTGGATCTCGTCGCGCAGGGCCCGCCAGCCGTCGAGGTCGCCGCGGAGCGAGGGGTCCTCCTCCAGGGTGCGTACCGCGCGGTCGGCGGCGACCCAGGCCATCACCTTGGAGTGGGTGAAGTGGCGGCGCGGGCCGCGCACCTCCCACAGTCCCGAGTCGGGCTCGCGCCAGTGGTCCTTGAGGAACTCCAGGAAGCAGCGCTGGATGTTCCAGGCGTGCGGCCGGCCGCCGAGGCCGCCGCGGCGCGCCGCGTGCAGGGAGTCGATGACCTCGCCGTAGACGTCGAGCTGGAGCTGGCCCGCCGCCCGGTTGCCGACCCGGACGGGGTAGGACCGCTCGTAGCCGGGCAGCCAGTCCAGCTCCGACTCGGGGATCCGGCGCTCGCCCGCCAGGCCGTACATGGTCTGGAGGTCGGCGGGGTCCCCGGCGACCGCCCGCAGCAGCCAGTCGCGCCACGCCCGGGCCTCGTCCTCGTAGCCGAGCGCGAGCAGGGTCTCCAGGGTGAGGGTGGAGTCGCGCAGCCAGCAGAACCGGTAGTCCCAGTTGCGTACGCCGCCGATCTCCTCGGGCAGCGAGGTGGTGGGCGCGGCGACGATCCCGCCGGTGGGCGCGTAGGTGAGGGCCTTGAGGGTGAGCAGGGAGCGCAGCACGGCCTCGCGGTACGGGCCCCGGAACCGGCAGCGGGCGGCCCACGCGCGCCAGTCGGCCAGGCTGCGGCGCAGGGCGTCATGGGGGTCGACGAGCGCGGGGCGGGGCTCGTGGGAGGGGTGCCAGGTGAGGACGAAGGCGACCTTCTGCCCGGCCTCGACCGTGAACTCGGAGCGGGTGCTGAAGTCCCGGCCGTAGGTGGTCACGGGCGGCTCGCTGCGCAGCCAGACGGAGTCGGGTCCGGCGACGGCGACGTGGTGGCCGTCGCCGCGCCGCATCCAGGGGACGATCGCGCCGTGGCCGAACCGCAGCCGCAGCACGCCCAGCATCTCGACGGACCCGCTGACGCCCTCGACGATCCGGACGAGGTCGGGGGCGCGGTCGCGCTGCGGCATGAAGTCGGTGACCTTGACGGTGCCGTCGTCGGTCTCCCAGACGGATTCCAGGACGAGGGAGTCGTCGGCGTAGGAGCGGTGGGCGCACTCGCCTGCGCCCACGGGGGCGAGCCGCCAGTGGCCGTGGTTCTCGCCGCCTAGCAGCGCGGCGAAGCAGGCGGCGGAGTCGAAGCGGGGCAGGCAGAGCCAGTCGACGGAGCCGTTCCGGCCGACGAGGGCGGCGGTTTGCAGATCGCCGATGAGCGCGTAGTCCTCGATGAGTGCTGACACGCGGGGCGTCCTTCCCCGGCCTCGCGCGGGCTACTCCGGGGACGCGGCTGTCCGGGCGACCTCGGCGTCGTCCGCCGGTTCCCCGGCCGAAGCGGCTGAAGCCGCCGAAGCGGCCGCCGCGGCGTCGGCGGCGCGGTCGCGGCGCTCGCGGCGGACCAGGACGAACCAGCCGACGGGCACGCCCGCGCTGAACAACCACCACTGGACGGCGTACGCCATGTGGTTGCCGATGCTGCTGTGGTCCGGGTCGGGTACGGGCTGGGGCTGGTTCTCGCCCGTGGGGGAGATCAGCTCGATATAGCCGCCGAAGACGGGGCGGTGCAGCTCCTTGGCCTGGCGCTCACTGTTGATGAGCATGATCATGCGGGGCGGCAGGCCCTTGGTGTCCTTGATGCCGCTGCCCGGCGTCTCGTCGGCGCGCAGCCGGCCCGTGACGGTGACCTTGCCGGAGGGCGCGGCGGGCACGGCCGGGAACGCCAGCTGGCCGCCGTCGGCGGGGATCCAGCCACGGTTGACGAGGAGCGCCGTCCCGTTGTCCAGCACCAGCGGCGTAATCACCATAAAGCCGGACTTACCCGACTCGTCGGTGCGGTAGCGGACGACGACCTCGCCCTTGGTGTCGAAGGTGCCGGTCGCGGTGACCCTGCGCCAGACGTTCTCCTGCGGGACCCCACGGCCGGGGGCGCTGAGCGTGCCGACGGGCGCGGGGGCGTACGCCAGGCTGTGGGCGATCCGGTCGTTGCGGGCGACCCTCTGCTCATGGCGGTGGAGCTGCCAGAAGCCCAGTTTGATCATCGCCGGAATGAGGGCGAGCCCCACGAGTGTGAGGATCATCCACTGCCGGGTCAGCAGGAAGCGGTACACGCGTTTGACGGTACCTGGTGGGGTTCGCCCCCCTCGCCACGGGGCCCCGCCCCCTCGCTCAGGCGCCGCCCTCCGCCGGGGTGACGTGCGACAGCAGCTGGACGAACGCCGCCTCGTCGATCACGGGCGTACCGAACGAGCCGGCCTTGACGACCTTGGAGGTGGGGGAGCCGGGGTCGTTGGTCACCAGCACACTGGTGAGCCGGGAGATGCTCGTGGCCACATGGAGACCCGCCTCCACGGCCCGGTCCTCCAGCAGCTCCCGGTCGATGGAGGTGTCCCCGGAGAACGCCACCCGCATCCCCTGCTTGAGCTGCCCGCCCGGTACGTAACGGCCGGGGTTGGGGTAGGGGCACGCCGGGCGCTTGCGGCTGGCCCGCCAGGTGCCGGAGGTGCCGGACGACCGGTAGGACGGCTGATAACCGACCCTCGCCGAGTACGCGGGCGCGGCCGTCGGGCCGTCGGACCACTCGGTCAGCGGCTGGCAGGCCAGCAGCGGCAGCCGCAGCCCCGCCCCCGCCGCCAGGTGGAGGCTCGGCCGGAACGCCTCGGCCAGCACCCGGGCGTCGTCCAGCGCGTGGTGGGCGCGCTGCTGTACGACGCCGTAGTGCGCGGCGAGCGACTCCAGCTTGTGGTTCGGCAGCGGGAGCTGCAGCTCCTTCGACAGCGCGATCGTGCACAGCCGCTGCCGCACCGGGGCGGCGGTGCCGGCCCGGGCGTACTCCCGGGCGATCATCGACCAGTCGAAGGCCGCGTTGTGCGCGACGAGGACCCGGCCGTCGAGCCGCTTCGCGAACTCGCCGGCGATGTCCTGGAACAGCGGCGCGTCCGCGAGCACTTCGGACGTCAGCCCGTGGATCCACACCGGGCCCGGATCGCGCTGCGGGTTGACCAGCGTGTACCACTGGTCCTCCACCTGCCCCAGGGCGTCCAGCTGGTAGACCGCGGCCGACACTATCCGGTCGTCCCGGGCGAGCCCGGTGGTCTCCACGTCGACGACCGCGTACCCCTCGGGATACGCGGCCGGCCACGGGGTGTGCGATGCGGCGGCGGTGCGGTCTTCGAGCATGGTCCAAGAGCTTACGGGCCACCGCTGACAACGCGGGATCCGGCCGGTTCCCACGCGGCCGGGTTCAGGCCAGCTCCGCCAGCAACCCGCCGGCCGTCACCCGCTCCGGCCCCGCGCACGCGTCGACGGCACCGGGGAAGAGCCGGTAGACCGTGCCGGTCGCGCCGACCGGGGACAGCTCGTCCCCCTCGACGAACGCGAGGAAGACGCGGCGGCCGTCGGCCACGTGTGCGGCGGGGCCGCGCGCAGGGGCAGTACGGCCGGCACTGCCGGCCGCCTCCCGGGAGTCCGGCGCGCCCAGCGCACGCAGCCGCGCCGCGAAGGCGGCGACGCCCTCGCCGTCCCGGCGCCGGTAGCGCCACAGCTCGCCGCCCGGGGGCGCGCTGTCCGTGCCCGGGCCGTCCGCGCCGTCCGCCCCCGTGCCGCCCGCACCCGGCCCATCCGCGCCGGAGGCGCACCGTACGACGACCGTCTCGTCGCATCGTGCCGCCGCGTGCCAGCAGGCCACGTCCCACAGCGTCACCCGGGCCCCGCCCGTGAAGTGCCCCCACAGGTCGCGCGCGAGCGCGCCCAGTACGTCCCCGTGCCGACCGAGGTCGTGCACACCGCTGTCACCCGGAAGGTGGACATCGGTCCACAGCGCACGCCCGTCCGCCAGGTCCACGATCATCGGTGCGCAGATCCGGGACTCCCCGGCGAGGTCGAAGCGCTGCCGTACCGCCCGGGGGTCGTACGACGCGTCCCGCGCCTCGGCGGGGCCGGAGACGGTCATGAACCCCGCGAAGGCGTCCGGCAGCTCGTCGAAGGGCACGTCGTTGAAGCTGAAGACCACCGGCACGGCATAGCGAGCCCCGGCCTCGGCGAGCGCCGTCAGGTCCAGGTCGACGTACTCGGTCGCGCCGTCCGGCGGCGGTGCCGAGGTCAGGTCGCCGGAGTGCACGGCGGCGTCGCCCCGGTACCGCAGCCGTGTGTAGTCGCACAGCCCGATCGCGCGCCAGTCCTCGTCGAAGAACGCCACCGACAGATCGAGGTCCACCCGGGTGCCCTCGGGCTCCATCCAGTGGAGGAACAGCCGCAGCACCCGGCCCTCGGGCAGCCGCAGCTCACTGCCGCGCGGCACCGCGACGAGCGACGTCGCCGAGGACCGCTCGGCGAACGGCGCCGGCAGGGACGCCAGCCCCGGGTCCAGCACGGCGAGCTCGTAGCGGGACGCGGCGCCGAGCCGTCGTACCACCTCGGCCTCAAGCAGCCCGGCGACCCGGGCCACCAGCGCGGCGGGCAGCGGCGGCCGGACGTCGTCCACGCCCCGCGCGCGTCCCACCCGGCCCCGGGGGAAGAACACCCGCCGCGACGAGGGCAGGTGCCGCCCCCGCAGCGCGCCCAGCGCCCCGAGCAGCGGCCCGGGACCGGCCTTCGGCAGGCCGTGCTCCAGCGCCGCGCCCAGCTCGGGCGCGAGTTCCTCGCCCCCGTACACGCGCAGCAACTGGTCCAGCCGCCGCACCAGCTCGCCGGGCCGCCGCGCCAGCAGCGCCACGGCCCCGGCGGCGTCCCCGCGACGCAGCGCCTCCTCGACCCGGCCCGCCCATGTACGCGCGACGATCCGCACGGAACCGCCGCTCCCCGGCTGCCGTGCCCCATCAGCCGCCTCGCAGGAGTCGGCGCGCACCGCCACCGCCTCCGGATACTCCGCCGCCGTCCGCAGCAGCGCCTCGCCCAGCGCCCCCGCGCCCGACACCTCCGTGCCCCGCAGCGCCGCGAAGGCCAGTGCCGCTCGCGGGTGCCGGGCGTGCCCCTCGAAGGGGTGGAGGAGCTCCGCCGCGCGCTTCCACGCCTCCGGGTGCCGGAGGAGGTCCTCGACGAGCGAGGGCGTCGCGAGTCCGTCGAGGACGGCGAGCAGTTCGCGCCGCAGCCCGCGCGGCACCCCGCGCAGCCGGGGCGGCGACAGCAGGTCCGCCTCGCCGCCGGACCACACCCACAGCAGGCGCAGCACATCCGTGGCGGTCGTCAGCAGCTCCGGCAGCCGCTCCCGCACAGCGGCGACGGTCGTGGGCCCGCCGTCGCGCAGCAGCGTGCCGAGCACCAGCGCCCTGGTCTCGCGTACGGGCATGTCGGCGGGCAGCCAGTCCAGGCCGCCCGGCTCGGCGTGCGCCAGGAGGACCTTGACGTCGTCGCGGTCCCGCGGGGACAGCGGCGTGGCACGGGCCAGCAGCCCGGCCAGCTCGGCGGCCGCGTCCGCCGTCCGCGAGGTGCCCAGCACGAGCAGGCGCAGCGGCTCGTCCGGATGCGACCGCGCGACGGCGCCTGCGGGCCGGGCGGGCCGCAGGAAGGGATCCGTACGGTCGACGCGCCGGTGGCACAGCGGGCAGCCCGTGTAGTCCGCGCCGTCCCAGCAGGAGCGGCACACCAGATGCGCGCACGGCGCGACGGGCAGCACGGCGCCGACCGTGCCGCACAGCACGCACGGCTGCCGCGGCCGCTGGAGCAGCAGGCTGAAGACCCGGTCCACGAAGAGGGCGTCCGTGTCCTCCGGCACCGACCGGGGGAAGCCGCGGAAGAGCGGCATGTGCGTACGGTCGGCGCCCAGCTGCGCGTCGATCGCGTGCAGCAGGCCCCGCCCGGTGTCGGCGAGCGCCCGCGCCCCGGCCCCCGCCAGCGCCGTGCGCAGCGGTTCGGTCAGGGCGTGCCCCCGGTCCAGCAACTCGCCCTCCAGCGCGGTAAGTCCGGCCGCGACGGCGGGGGCGCTCACCGCGGCGGGCGGCGACGGCTCATGGTCGACGTAGACGGTCCGGGCGCGACGGAGCAGCACGGCGTGGAGTGTGGACACGAAGAGGATCCCCCTGAGCAAAAGCGAAACGGGGGCGGAGAGTGGGCGCGCTCGGATTCATTTTGGAGATGAGGAGAAGGAAGCGCTCCGCGGAGCCGCCCCCGCACCCCGATTCTAGGAGGGGGCCGATCAAGGCGGCCAACCCTTTTCCCAGCTGCCCTTTCCCCGTTGCGGTACCCGAGGGTAACAACCTCTAGCGGCACGCCCCGCAGCGCGCTTATGGTGCGGCCATGCCGCACCTACCGGACGTGGTCCTGTGGTCCATACCCGCCTTCATCCTGCTCACCGCCCTGGAGTTGGTGAGCTACCGGCTGCATCCCGACGACCGCTCCGAGGGCTACGAGGCCAAGGACGCGGCGACCAGCGTCGGCATGGGGCTGGGCAGCCTCCTCTTCGACGCGCTGTGGAAGATCCCGATCGTCGCGATCTACACGGCCCTCTACGAACTCACCCCCCTGCGCGTGCCCGTGCTGTGGTGGACGCTGCCGCTGATGCTGCTCGCGCAGGACTTCTTCTACTACTGGTCCCACCGGGGCCACCACGTCGTACGGATCCTGTGGGCCTGCCACGTGGTGCATCACTCCAGCCGCAACTTCAACTTCACCACCGCGCTGCGCCAGCCGTGGACCACGCTGACGGTGTGGCCGTTCTATGTGCCGATGGTGCTGGCCGGGGTGCACCCGGCGGCGGTGGCGTTCTGCTCGTCGGTCAACCTCGTCTACCAGTTCTGGGTGCACACCGAGCGCGTCGGCAAGCTGCCCCGGCCCCTTGAGTACGTCCTGAACACGCCCTCGCACCACCGGGTCCACCATGCCTCGCAAGGCGGCTACCTGGACCGCAACTTCGGCGGCATCCTCATCGTCTGGGACCGGATGTTCGGGTCCTTCGTACCCGAGGAGGAGCGCCCGGTCTACGGCCTGACCAAGAACATCCACACCTACAACCCGCTGCGCGTGGCCACCCACGAGTACGTGGCCATCGGACGCGACGTGAAGGCGGCGCGGAGCTGGCGGGAGCGGTTCGGGCGGGTCTTCCGGGGCCCCGGCTGGCAGCCGGACCCTCCGGCCGTCACCCGGGCGGACAAGGAACAGCCGAAGGCCGTCCCCGAGCGGGTCGCGTGAGGGCGGGTCGCGTGAGCCGGGACCGCGCCGCGACGACGGCCCTGGCCGTCTTCGGCGCCACGGCGGTGGTCCACCTGACCGCCCTGCTCACAGGCGTCACGCTCCTCGCCCACGCCACCAAGCCCGCGCTGATGCCCCTGCTCGCCGCCCACGTGCTGCTGCGCGGCGGACCGCCGCTGCTCGCGGGCGCGCTGCTCCTCGGCTGCGGGGGCGACACCCTGCTCCAGGTGGGCGGGGACACCGTCTTCCTGCTGGGCATGGCGTCCTTCGCCGCCGGGCATGTCTGCTATCTGCTGCTCTTCGCCCGGCACGGCAGCCCCGGCGGCGCCCGGACGTACCGGCTGGCGGCCCTCTACACCGCCGCCTGGCTCACCGTGGTCGTCCTGCTGTGGCCCGGTCTGGACGGGGAGCTACGGGTGCCGGTCGCGCTTTACAGCCTGCTGCTGACGGCGATGGCGCTGGGCGCCACCCGCGCCCGGCTGTGGGCCGGGGCGGGCGGGGCGCTGTTCCTGCTGTCGGACACGCTCCTCGCGAGCGGACTGGCCAAGTGGCCGCAGGCCCCGGCGCCCCAGTTCTGGGTCATGCTCACCTATCTCGCCGCACAGGGGCTGCTGGCCCACGGGGTGTTGCGGTGCCACGCAGAGCCGGGCCACGCAGAGCCGGAAGGGCCCGGGCGGCGGACGGAAGAGGCCGGCCCGAGGTCGGCCGGCCCCTCCGCCGGGCCCGGGTCAGATCAGTCCCGGACCGCCGCCAGCGCGTCCACGACGCCGAAGCCGTAGAAGCCGTTCACGTGCTTGGTGCCGGCACAGGTGGCCTTCCACTTGCCGGTGCCGTCGGGGTCGTACGCGGCCGTGGGGCAGCCCGGGTTCTTCGCCTGGGCCTTCAGCAGCCACTGGATCTCCTGCGGGCTGGACTTCGGGTGGGCGCTCTTCAGCAGCGCCGCCACACCCGCCACGTGCGGGCTGGCCATCGAGGTGCCCTGGAGGTACGCCCAGTCGCCGCCCGGCATCGTGGAGAGGATGCGGCCGTCCTTGCCGGGCAGCTCGGGCACCTGGAGGTTGTCACCGCCGGGGGCGGCGACGTCGACGGAGTTCAGCCCGTAGCTGGAGTAGTACGACTTCTGCCCCTGCGCGCCGGTGGCGGAGACGGTGACGACGCCCGGCAGCTGCGAGGGGACGTCGAGGCAGACCTTGGGGTCTATCTTCCGGGGCAGCGGCGTGGAGTCGTTCGGGCTGGAGGCGTCCGCTATCTCCTTGGCCGACAGGTCGAAGTTGGAGTTGCCCGCGGCGGCGACGTTGACCACGCCCTTGTCCTGGGCGTACTGCGCGGCCCGGCCGACCGCGTCGGCTATCGCCTTCTGATCCGCGTTGTCGGGGCAGTTGAACATCCACGGGTCCACGTAATAGCTGTTGTTCGTCACCCCGGCGCCGTGGTCGGCGGCGAAGACGAAGGCGCAGACGACGCTCTCGGCGTAGAAGAAGGAGTTGTCGTCCGGGGTGCTCACCTTGATGGCGGAGACCTTCGACCCGGGAGCGACGCCCGCGACGCCCACGCCGTTGCGGGCCGCGGCGATCGTGCCGGCGACATGGGTGCCGTGGTAGTCCTTGGCCGGGTTGTGGGGCCGCCACGCGCCGGGGCTGGTGTCGGCCTTGCCGGTGACGCAACTGGCCGACTTGTCGGCGGCGAAGTTCGGGGCGAGGTCGGGGTGGGTGTCGTCCACGCCGGTGTCGATGACCGCGACGGTCACCTTCCGGCTGCCCGGGTTGACCTTGGCGGCCTTGTCCGCGCCGATGGCGCCGAGGTCCCACTGGAGGCCCTCCAGGGGCTCCTTGCCGGCCGCCGCGTCGCGGGCCGCGGCCAGCGCGCCCTCCTTGGTGAGCTTCAGCTTCTCCGGCTTGCCGTAGTCGGTCGTGGCGGCCGACCGCAGCGGCGCGGTGCGGGTGGCGCCCGCCGAGGCCACACCCGGCACCGAGCGCAGCGTCTCCGCGAAGTGCGGGTTCTTCGAGTGGACGACGATCACGCCGATCTTGTCGTACGAGGCCACGATCGTTCCTTTGGAACGTTCGACGGCCCTCTTCACCAGTCCCGTCGTGTGGCTGCCCGGGCGGGTGTTGACGACGTACGAGAGCAGCGGGCCGTCCGTGGTGACGGCGGCCTTCGCGGGAACGCCGGCCGAGGGGGCGGCCGATGCCGCGCCCGGCAGGAAGCCGAGGGAGGCGGTGAGTGCCAGACCGAGCGGGGCCGCCAGCAGGGCGCGGCGTCGTCTGAGTCGCAGATGAGCCATGGAGTTCTCCACATCATCCGGAAATCCGCCCGTGCGCACGGGTGTGCGGGGGCGGGGTGTGACGAGTGAAGCTAGCGCCGATCAGCGGGCCCGGGCAATGAATTCCTCAAGAATGCCGGTGGAGCCGAGGACTCCGGAGCGTCAACACAACGCTCTCGAACGGCAATCGGCAGGAAGAAGGTCAGGGACTGTCGCATACTGCGGTGTCCCTCTACGATGCGTGATCCCAGTCACAGGCTCGGCTCACGCCCCCGTATCCACTCGTTCAGGAGAGGCCGTGGACTCAGAAGAGGTCGTGGGTACCCCACCGACCGCATCCAAAGGGCCGGCCGAGCCGGCCCACCCCACCATCCCCGCCCAGCCGGACAGCTTCCTCGACGTGCAGTCGAGCGACGAGTTCGGCGAACTGCGCCGTGCGCACCGCTCGTTCGCCTTCCCCCTCACCGTCGCCTTCGTCAGCTGGTACCTGCTCTACGTCCTGCTGTCCAACTACGCGGGCGGCTTCATGGACACCATCGTCGTCGGCAACATCAACATCGCCCTCGTGTTCGGGCTGGCGCAGTTCCTGACCACCTTCCTGATCGCCTGGTGGTACGCCCGCCACGCGGAGGCGCAGATCGATCCCAAGGCCGAGGCCCTCAAGGCCCGTCTGGAGGCGGGGGAATGACGCCACGCACCACCGTCCTGACCGCCGCCGCCCACCCGCTGGCGGCCGGCGGCGCGAGCGACCACCGCACCCTGATCATCACGCTCTTCTCGGTCTTCGTCGCCGCCACCCTCGGCATCACCGTCTGGGCCGGCCGGCAGACCAGGGACGCCACCGACTTCTACGCCGGCGGCCGCTCCTTCACCGGCTTCCAGAACGGCCTGGCCATCTCCGGCGACTACATGTCCGCCGCCTCCTTCCTGGGCATCGCCGGGGCCATCTCGCTCTTCGGCTACGACGGGTTCCTCTACTCCATCGGCTTCCTCGTCGCCTGGCTGGTCGCCCTGCTCCTCGTCGCCGAGCCGCTGCGCAACTCCGGCCGCTTCACCATGGCCGACGTCCTCGCCCACCGGCTGAAGCAGCGGCCCGTACGCACCGCCGCCGGCACCTCCACCATCGTCGTGTCGATCTTCTACCTGCTCGCCCAGATGGTCGGCGCGGGCGCGCTGGTGGCCCTGCTCCTGGGCGCCACCGGCGAGGGGGCCCGGCGCTGGATCATCGTCCTGGTCGGCCTGGTGATGGTCCTCTATGTGACCGTCGGCGGGATGAAGGGCACCACCTGGGTGCAGATCGTCAAGGCGGTCATGCTGATCGCGGGCACCCTGCTGATCACCATCCTGGTGCTCAACAAGTTCCACTGGAACCTCTCCACCCTCCTCGGCCACGCCGCCGACGCCAGCGGCAAGGGCCGGGCCTTCCTCGAACCCGGCCTCCAGTACGGCAAGGACGGCACCTCCAAGCTCAACTTCGTCTCCCTCGGCCTGGCGCTCGTCCTCGGCACCGCCGGACTGCCGCACATCCTGATCCGCTTCTACACCGTGCCCACCGCCCGGGCCGCCCGTAAGTCGGTGAACTGGGCCATCGGCATCATCGGCGCGTTCTACCTGATGACCATCGCCCTGGGCTTCGGCGCCGCGGCCCTGGTCGGCCCCAAGGCGATCATCGCCTCCAACGAGTCCGGCAACACCGCGGCGCCGCTGCTCGCCCAGGAGGTCGGCGGGGGAGCGGGCTCCACCGGCGGGGCGATCCTGCTGGCCGTGATCTCCGCGGTCGCCTTCGCGACCATCCTCGCCGTCGTCGCCGGGCTGACCCTGGCCTCCTCGGCCTCCTTCGCCCACGACCTGTGGGCCAACGTCATCCGCAAGGGACGGACGAGCGAGAAGGAGGAGATCCTCACCGCCAAGCTCGCCGCGGTCGTCATCGGCGCCGTCTCCATCGCCCTGGGTATCTTCGCCCACCGGCTCAACGCCGCCGCCCTGGTCGCCCTGGCCTTCGCCGTCGCCGCCTCCGCCAACCTGCCGACGATCCTCTACAGCCTGTTCTGGAAGCGCTTCACCACCCAGGGCGCCCTGTGGTCGATCTACGGCGGACTGATCTCCTCCGTCACCCTGGTGATCCTCTCCCCGGTCGTCTCCGGCAACCCGAAGGCGCTCTTCCCGGGCATGAGCTTCGACTACTTCCCCCTCGGCAACCCCGGCCTGGTCTCCATCCCGCTGGGCTTCGCCCTCGGCTGGCTGGGCTCCCTCCTCTCCAAGCCGGCCGCCGACCAGGAGAAGAAGTACGCGGAACTCGAGGTCCGCTCCCTGACGGGCTACGGGGCGCACTGACCCGCAGCCCTTCGAAAGGCCACGGCCCCTCCCGCACGCGATCGCGTACGCTGCGACCAGCGAACGAACGTTCAAGTCCGGCGGGAGGGGCCGAACCGTGCTCATTGACACCTACGGCCGCACCGCCACCGACCTGCGGGTCTCCCTGACCGACCGGTGCAATCTCCGCTGCGTCTACTGCATGCCCGAAGAGGGCCTGAAGTGGCTGGCCAAACCCGATCTGCTCACCGACGACGAGATCGTCCGCCTGGTCTCCGTGGCCGTCACCGCCCTCGGCGTCACCGAGGTCCGCTTCACCGGCGGAGAGCCCCTGCTGCGCCCCGGCCTCGTCTCCATCGTCGAACGCTGCGCCGCCCTCGCGCCCCGCCCCCGGCTGTCGCTGACCACCAACGGCATCGGCCTGGCCCGTACCGCACAGGCCCTCAAGGCCGCCGGGCTGGACCGGGTCAACGTCTCTCTCGACACCCTGCGCCCCGAGGTCTTCACCGCCCTGACCCGCCGCAAGCGCCTCCAGGACGTTCTCGACGGCCTGGCCGCCGCCCATGCCGCCGGCCTCGCCCCCGTCAAGGTCAACGCCGTGCTGATGCCCGGGCACAACGCCGACGAGGCCCCCGACCTGCTGGCCTGGGCCGTCGAGAACGGCTACGAACTGCGCTTCATCGAGCAGATGCCGCTCGACGCCCAGCACGGCTGGAAGCGCGACGGCATGATCACCGCAGAGGAGATCCTGGCGAGCCTGCGCACCCGTTTCACCCTCACCCCCGAGGCCGAGGACGCCCGCGGCTCCGCCCCCGCCGAGCGCTGGACCGTCGACGGCGGCCCCGCCCGCGTCGGCGTCATCGGCTCGGTGACCCGGCCCTTCTGCGCCGCCTGCGACCGCACCCGGCTGACCGCCGACGGACAGGTGCGCACCTGCCTGTTCGCCACCGAGGAGTCGGACCTGCGCGGGGCGCTGCGCTCGGGCGCCACGGACGAGGAACTCGCCGGGCTGTGGCGGGCCGCCATGTGGGGCAAGAAGGCCGGCTCGGGCATCGACGACCCGTCCTTCCTCCAGCCCAGCCGCCCCATGTCAGCGATCGGCGGCTGACGCCTCCCACTCCGCCAGCGTCACCACGTCCTTCAGAAAGCCGCGCAGGGACAGGAAGTTGGACAGGTGCTCACGGTGTTCCTCGCAGGCCAGCCAGGTCTTGCGGCGCTCGGGAGTGTGCAGCTTGGGGTTGTTCCACGCGAGCACCCAGACGGCGTCGGCACGACAGCCCTTGGCGGAGCAGATCACGGCATTCTCGGGGGAGTTCACCCCTCGACTCTACGTGGCCGGACACGGCGACGCCGGGCAGCCACGGGGGGAGCCGCCCGGCGTCGGTCTGTCGCTCCGACGGGGGATGCGGAGCGCCTACGAAGTATGTCACGGGGGGCCCGGAACGGGGCACCGATCCACATGATTGATCTGAGGTTTTCTTGAGCTTGTCGCACTGTCCGGCGGGCCTTCGCCCGGAACCGGAGGGTCAGCCGTGGCCTTGCCCCTGATCGTACTGTCCCGGCCGTCCCGCTTCCGCGACGGGTTCCGCGACCGTGTCGGAGGGCCTCTCCGGAGCCCGGCCCAGCGCCGGGCGCGTCGGCGCCGGTACGAACGTACCGGGGAGTGAAGGGGCGTTCTCCCGGCCCGCGTTGGCGATGACGACGGCCACATACGGCAGCAGCGCGCCCAGGACCAGCGTGCCGATCGCCACGTAGCGCTCGATGTTCCACAGGATCACGGTGAGCACCACCGAGAGCGTCCGGATGCCCATCGAGACCACGTACCGGCGCTGCCGCCCGCGCACGTCCTCCGAGAGGCCCTGGCGGGCTCCGGTGATCCGGATGACCTCCGTGCCGCCCAGCTTCCGCATCACGTTCCACCACCCGACTGCCGCACCGACTCGCTCGGTCCCGTACGTACACAACGTTACGCCGCGGCCCTCCGGCGGACGAGACCGGGTCGGTCGTGGGACGGCTCACCGATGGGCGCTCGAGGTGCGCATCCGGCGTACGGGCGGATCCGACGTGCGCCGTAGGAGGGACGGCCCCAGAATGGCGGAGCATCCATGTCGCTCCGCATGAGGAGGCGAGATGAACTGGTTGTGGGCAATCGTCGTCGGACTCGTCCTGGGCCTGATCGCCAAGGCGATCATCCCCGGAAAACAGCAGATCCCCCTCTGGCTCACGATCATCCTCGGCCTGGGCGGCGCCCTGCTCGGCAACTGGCTGGCGGGTGTGCTGGGCGTTCGCCACACCCATGGCATCGACTGGATCCGGCACCTGCTCCAGCTGCTGGGAGCGGTGGTGCTGGTCGCCCTCGGCGAGCGGGTGTGGATCGGCGTCCGCGGCAACAGGCACAGGGTCGGCTGAAAGGAAAGGGTGGCTGGTACGCGGGATCCGCGCACCAGCCACCCTCTTCGCTTACGACGGACGCTTACATCCGCTACATCCGCCTACAGACCGCGCAGCTCGGCGATCTTCCGGCCGGCCTTCAGGTAGACCGTCGCCTCCCGGCCGGCCAGCAGCTCACGGGCCACCTCGCCCAGCGGCCGGATGGCCTCGGCCTCCGGCAGTGCCACGGCCTCCTGGCCCTCGGCGGTCTCGAAGACCAGCCGCAGACCGTTCTGCTTGGCCACCCGGCGGGCGGCCGAGGCGCTCGGCTGGAAGCCCAGCACCTTGCTGAGCACGGCCGTGGCCGGCTCCTCGCCGTGCTCGGACAGATCCACCACCGGCGTCTCCACGTCGGTGAAGTTCTTCTTGGAGAACTGCGCGACGAAGCCCGCGCGGGCCGCCATCGCCGCCTCCATGCCGTACAGCGCCGCCACGACCTCACCCGCGAGGATCTTCTTCAGATCCATCGGGTGCAGCGACTTCTCCTCGACGCGGGAGAGGACCAGCGCGATCTCCGCGTCCGTCCACTCCGTCCACGCCTTGAGGTACGGCTCCATCAGCCGGTCCGGCACCGACATGATCTTGCCGAAGACATCGTCGGCGGGCGCCGACAGCCCCACGTAGTTGCCCTTGGACTTGGACATCTTGGCGCCGGTGCCGTCGGTGCCCTCGATCAGCGGCATGGTGACGACCAGCTGAGGCTTCTGGCCGTGCACCTCCATCAGCTTCCGGCCCATCTGGAGGTTGAGCAGCTGGTCGGCGCCGCCGAGCTCCACGTCGCAGTCCAGCGCCACGGAGTCCAGGCCCTGCGCGATCGGGTACAGCATCTCCGTCATGGTCAGGCCGGAGCCCGCCGCGAGCCGGTTGCGGAAGTCCTCGCGCTGGAGCAGCTGCGAGACCGGCACCTGCGCGAGCAGACCCAGCAGCTCGGGGAAGGTGTACGGCGCCAGCCACTCGCTGTTCTGCCGGAAGCTGACCCGGTCGAAGTCGAAGAACGGGCGGACCTGCTCGCGGTAGCTCGCCAGGTTGCGCGCGATGTCCTCGTCGGTCAGCGGCGGGCGCTCGGCCGTACGGCCCGTCGGGTCGCCGATCTTGGCCGTGAAGTCACCGATGATCAGCGTGACGTCATGGCCCAGCCGCTGGAACCGGCTGAGGATGATCAGCGGCACGGCGTGCCCCAGGTGCACATCCGTGGCCGTCGGGTCGATGCCCAGCTTGATGTGCAGGCCCTTGCCCTCGGCCTGCCGCGCCTCGATGCGCTCGGCCAGCTTGGCCACGCCCGGCAGCACCTCGACCGTACGCGAGGCGATCAGCTCGGCCTGGTCCTTCGGCGGCAGGTCCGACAGGTCCAGATAGCGCCGCGCCTTCGTCTCCGTGAGCAGCTGCTCCACGGCCGAGTCGGTGGAGAGATCCTGCGCCAGCAGAGCGCTGGCGCGCGCGACGGAGTCGCCGAGGCGTGTCATCGTGGCGTTCCTGTAAGGGGTTGTCGGACAAAGGACAGGACGAGTCTATTTGCTCGGCGCGAATCACCACCAACGCGATTCCCCGCCGGGCGGCCGGACGGCGGGTCGAACGGCGGGCCGGACGGCCGCCGGGGCCGCCCGCCCGGGTCACACGCCCCGGCTCACCGAGCTCATGTTGAAGTCCGGGACGCGCAGCGCCGGCATGGCCGCCCGGGTGAAGTAGTCGCCCCACTCGCGCGGCAGCGTCGGCTCGGTACGTCCCGCCTCGGTCACCCGGGACAGCAGCCCCACCGGGGACTCGTTGAACCGGAAGTTGTTGACCTCGCCGACGACCTCACCCTTCTCCACCAGATAGACCCCGTCCCGGGTCAGGCCCGTGAGCAGCAGCGACGCCGGGTCCACCTCGCGGATGTACCACAGGCACGTCAGCAGCAGGGCGGGACCGTCGTGACCGCTCGCGGCGACCATCTCGGCCAGCGAGCGGGTGCCGCCCGCGTCCAGGATCAGGTTGTCGGTGTACGGGGTGACGGGCAGGCCCGTCAGCTCCGCGCTGTGCCGAGTGGTGAGCAGGTGCTCCAGCACGCCCTCGCGGATCCAGTCGGTCGCGGCGATCGGCAGGCCGTTGTCGAAGACCGACGCGTCGTCGCCGGAGCTGCCCGTCAGCACGAACGGGGCGCACTCCAGCCCCGCCGCGTAAGGGTCGCTGCGCAGCGTCAGCGGCAGCCCCGAGAGCTTTTCGCCGATCCGGGTGCCGCCACCGGCCCTGGAGAAGACCGTACGGCCCTCGGCCGCGTCCCGGGCCGCCGAGGACCACTGCTGGTAGACCAGCAGATCGGCCACCGCGGAGGGCGGCAGCAGCGTCTCGTACCGCCCGGCGGGCAGCTCGACCTTGCGGCCCGCCCACGCCAGCCGCTCGGCGAGCTCGGCGTCCAGCGCGCGCGGGTCGACGTCCGTGAAGTCGCGCGTGGCCCGCCCCGCCCACGCCGAGCGCGTCCGGTCCGGGGACTTGGCGTTCAGCTCCAGCGTGCCGGTGGGCTGGTCGTGACGCAGCCGCAGCCCGGTGGAGGTGCCCAGATAGCTGGAGACGACCTCATGGCGGGCGAACCCGTAGAGCTCCCGCCCCTCCCCACGGGCCCGCGCGAAGGCCTCCCCGAGAGCCGGGGCGAAGTCGTCGAAGACGGCGGAGGACGTCTCCGCGGGCGCCCCGGTGAACTCCGGCGCCTGCGGCACACCGGTCACCAACGGCTGCGCGTCCTCCGCGGGCCCGGCCTCCCGCGCCGCGGCCTCCGCCGCCCGCACCAGCGGCTCCAGCTCGGCGGCGGTCACGGCCGACCGGGAGACGACCCCGGACGCGGTGCCCTGGGCGCCGTCGACGGTCGCGATGACGGTGACGTCCCGGCCCCGGGTGACCCCATTGGTGGTCAGGGCGTTCCCGGCCCAGCGCAGATTGGCGGTGGAGCGCTCGCCCGCGATGACGACACAGCCGTCGGCGCGGGACAGCTCCAGGGCGCGCTCGACGATCTCGTGGGGCTTGTGCTGGCGAGGACTCATCGACCGGCCTCCTGCGTGGTGTTGAGACTGTGCTTGCCCGGGGGACGCCCCCCGGACCCCCGGCCGGATCCGTGCGCGCCGCTCATCGACCGGCCTCCTGGGTGGTGTTGAGAATGTTCACGCCCCGGAACAGGGCCGACGGGCAGCCGTGCGAGACCGCGGCGACCTGGCCCGGCTGGGCCTTGCCGCAGTTGAACGCACCGCCCAGGACATATGTGTCCGGGCCGCCGAGCGCCTCCATGGAGCCCCAGAAGTCGGTGGTGGTCGCCTGGTAGGCGACGTCCTTCAGCTGCCCGGCCAGCCGGCCGTTCTCGATCCTGAAGAAACGCTGACCCGTGAACTGGAAGTTGTGCCTCTGCATATCGATCGACCACGACCGGTCGCCCACCACATAGACGCCCCGCTCCACCCCGGAGATGAGCTCCTCCGTCGACGGCCCGTCCGCCGCCGGGCGCAGCGAGACGTTCGCCATGCGCTGCACGGGCACGTGCTCGGGCGAGTCCGCGTACGCGCAGCCGTTGGAGCGGTCGAGGCCGGTGAGGCGGGCGGTGCGGCGGTCGGTCTGGTAGCCGGCCAGGACGCCGTCCTTGACCAGGTCCCAGGACTGGGCGGCCACGCCCTCGTCGTCGTAGCCGATGGTGGCCAGGCCGTACTCGGCGGTCCGGTCGCCGGTCACGTTCATGATCTCGGAGCCGTACTTCAGGGTGCCCAGCAGATCGGGGGTGGCGAAGGACGTGCCCGCGTACGCGGCCTCGTAGCCCAGCGCGCGGTCCAGCTCGGTGGCGTGGCCGATGGACTCGTGGATGGTCAGCCACAGGTTGCTCGGGTCGACCACCAGGTCGTACGTCCCCGCCGTGACGCCCGGCGCGCGCATCTTCTCGGCGAGCAGCGCGGGGATCTCGGCGATCTCGGCGTCCCAGTCCCAGCCGCCGGCGCCCGTCAGATACTCCCAGCCGCGCCCGGCGGGCGGGGCCAGGGTGCGCATGGAGTCGAAGCCGCCGGTCTTGGGGTCCACGGCCACGGCGGTCAGCTGGGGGTGCAGCCGCACCCGCTGCTGGGTGGTCGTGGTGCCGGCGGTGTCCGCGTAGAACTTGTTCTCGTGCACGGTCACCAGCGACGCGTCCGCGTGCGCCACGCCCTCCGCCGCCAGCAGCCGCTCGCTCCACTCGGCGAGCAGCCCGGTCTTCTCCGCGTCCGGCACGGCGAAGGGGTCGATCTCATAGGACGACACCCACGTCCGCTCCGCGTGCACCGGCTCGTCGGCGAGCTCGACCCTCTCGTCCGACCCCGCCGCCGCGATCACCTTCGCGGACAGCTTCGCCATCGCCACCGCCTGCGAGGCCACCCGTGCCGCGGCGTCCATCGTCAGCTCCACACCGGAGGCGAAACCCCACGTACCGCCGTGCACCACACGCACCGCGTACCCCAGGTCGGTGGCGTCCGAGGAACCGGCGGGCCGTGCGTCCCGCAACCGCCACGAGGCACTGCGCACCCGCTCGAAGCGGAAGTCCGCGTGCTCGGCGCCCAGGGCCCGTGCCCGCGCGAGGGCCGCGTCGGCGAGCGGGCGCAGCGGCAGCGCGAGGAATGACGGATCGATCTCATGCGGCACGGTCCACGCTCCTTGTCGGTGTGTGTCGCAGTGAACCATGCCGTTAAGGTGTCGTGGCCTGCCACCTCGTTACCCACCGGCAGCACCCGCCATGCGAGAGGAACCCCACGCGCAGTGTCCGCCATACGTGAAGACGCCACCCCCGGCGCGGACCGCGCCGCGCTCAAGGGCGACTGCGGGAACTGCTTCGGGCTGTGCTGCGTGGCCCTGCCCTTCGCGCGCTCGGCGGACTTCGCCCGCGACAAGGACGCCGGCACGCCCTGCGCCAACCTCCAGCGGGACTTCGGCTGCGGCATCCACGCCCGGCTGCGCGACAAGGGCTACCAGGGCTGCACCGTCTACGACTGCTTCGGCGCCGGACAGAAGGTCTCCCAGGTCACCTTCCTCGGCCGGGACTGGCGCACCGCGCCGGAGACCTCACGGACGATGTTCGAGGTCTTCCCGGTGATGCGGCACCTCCACGAGCTGCTGTGGTACCTCACCGAGGCCCTCACCCTGAAGGACGCCCGCCCCGTCCACACCGACCTGCGGCGCCTGCTGGCGGAGACCGAGCGCCTCACCGAGGGCGACGCCGCGTCGCTGGCCGCCCTGGACGTGGGAGCGCACCGCCAGAAGGTGAACGTCCTGCTGCTGCGCACCAGCGAACTCGTCCGGGCCAAGGGCGGGCGCAAGGCGAAGAACCACCGGGGCGCCGACCTCATGGGCCGCCGGCTGCGCCGCGCGGACCTGCGCTGCGCCAACCTGCGCGGGGCCTATCTCATCGCCGCCGACCTCTCCGGCGCCGACCTGCGGAGCGCCGATCTGATCGGCGCGGACCTCCGCGACGCGGACCTGTCCGGCGCCGACCTCACCGATGCCTTCTTCCTCACCCAGCCGCAGCTCAACGCGGCCCGCGGCGACGCCGCCACCAGGCTGCCCGAGGGCCTCACCCGGCCGGCCCACTGGGTGGCGTAGCCCGGCAGGGGACTGTAGAGATCCAACAGGGACCGCCTGTCGCCGCTGTCGCAGGTCGCTTCTCACTTCCATGGCCTCTACCGCTACGTTCGGTGTAGTCCGGCAGATCTATGGATACGACATCGGAAGGGTGATCCTTTGAGCCGCTCGGTTCTCGTCACCGGAGGTAACCGGGGCATCGGCCTCGCCATCGCGCGCGCCTTCGCCGAAGCGGGCGACAAGGTCGCCATCACCTACCGCTCGGGTGAGCCGCCCACCGGCTTCCTTGCCGTGAAGTGCGACATCACCGACCCCGAGCAGGTCGAGCAGGCGTACAAGGAGATCGAGGAGAAGCAGGGCGCGGTCGAGGTGCTGGTGGCCAACGCCGGCGTCACCCGCGACCAGCTGCTGCTGCGGATGTCCGAGGAGGACTTCACCTCGGTGGTGGAGACCAACCTCACCGGCACCTTCCGGGTCGTCAAGCGCGCCTCGAAGGCCATGCTGCGCGCCCGCAAGGGCCGCGTCGTCCTGATCTCGTCGGTCGTGGGCCTGATGGGCTCGCCGGGCCAGGCGAACTACGCCGCCTCCAAGGCCGGCCTCGTCGGCTTCGCCCGCTCGCTCGCCCGCGAGCTGGGCTCCCGCAACATCACCGTCAACGTCGTCGCGCCCGGTTTCGTGGACACCGACATGACCCGCGTGCTCACCGACGAGCAGCGCGCGGGCATCGTCGGCAACGTCCCGCTGGGCCGCTACGCGCAGCCCGAGGAGATCGCCGCCTCGGTCCGCTTCCTCGCCTCCGAGGACGCCGCATACATCACCGGAGCCGTCATTCCCGTAGACGGCGGATTGGGCATGGGTCACTGATCACCATGAGTGGAATCCTCGCAGGCAAGCGCATTCTCGTCACCGGCGTCCTCACCGAGTCGTCGATCGCCTTCCAGGCCGCGAAGGTCGCCCAGAACGAGGGCGCCGAGGTAATCCTCACCGGCTTCGGCCGTCTCTCGCTCGTCGAGCGCATCGCCAAGCGCCTGCCGAAGCCCGCGCCGGTCATCGAGCTGGACGTCACCAACCAGGAGCACCTCGACGGCCTGGCCGACAAGGTGCGCGAGCACCTGGGCGAGGGCGCGCCGCTGGACGGCATCGTCCACTCCATCGCCTTCGGCCCGCAGGGCGCCTTCAACTTCCTGGAGGGCACCTGGGAGGACGTCTCCACGGCCGTCCAGGTCTCGGCGTACTCCTACAAGTCGCTGGCCATGGCCCTGCTGCCGCTGATGCGCGAGGGCTCCTCGATCGTGGGCCTGACCTTCGACGCGCAGATCGCCTGGCCGAAGTACGACTGGATGGGCGTGGCCAAGGCCGCCCTGGAGTCCACCAACCGCTACCTGGCCCGCGACCTCGGCCCCAAGGGCATCCGCTGCAACCTGGTCTCGGCCGGCCCCATCAAGTCGATGGCCGCCAAGTCCATCCCGGGCTTCGAGGAGCTCGCGGACGTGTGGAACCACCGCGCCCCCATCGGCTGGGACCTCGCCGACCCGGAGCCGGCCGGCCGCGGCGTCGTCGGCCTGCTGTCGGACTTCTTCCCCCGCACGACGGGCGAGATCGTCCACGTCGACGGTGGTGTGCACATGATGGGTGCCTGATCCTTCGCGCTCCCACGATGCCCGTCCCGGCCCACCGCCGGGGCGGGCATCGCGTGTGTCCCGGGTCGTGCGGCGCGGCGCGCGCCCGCACACTGGGGGAGGAGGGAGGTGGACGGGCATGAGCCCCCCGATACGGCGTGCGGCGGTGCTGCTGTTCGCCACCCTCGCCCTGCTGGGCACCACGGCGACCGCCCCCGCGCCGCCGGCGCACCACGAGGCCGAGTGCCACACCCGCCTCCACGGCTCCCATGCCGTCACCCACTGCTTCAACGGCGACGCCACCTCCGACCGCGTCCAGCTGCACGTCGAGTGCGTCCACTGGTGGGACCCGGGGATGGACACCGCCCCCGTCACGGTCGGGCCCGCCAGCCATGTCGTCCTCACCCAGCGCTGCTGGCTGGGCATCCGCCGGGCCTGGGTCACCCACGCACCCGGGTGACCGGGGGTCCGGCGCGGGTGGGAGACTGTCCCCATGCCGGTCCTCGAAGAGAACCCCAATCCCAAGAACGGCCAGAAGGCCCTGCTGACGATCCTCGGCGTGATGCTCGGCATCACCGTCGTCATCAGCGTGGTAGCCACCCTCGCCTCCCCCTGACGCCACCGGCCCGCCCGCCCGGGGGTGGGGCTGGCCCCACCATCCCCTAGGGGGTGGAGGTCAGGGTCGATTGGGTGGAAGGCCGGATGGGGGAAGGTGGCGGGTCTCCGTAGGTTCGTAGTACGCCGCGACGCCGCGGCGCACCGACCTCCTGAAGGAGACCCCATGCCCGCCGGCCCGAAGGCCCCTGCCGCCGTGTCCCGGCGGACGCAGACCCGGCCGACCCGGACCCGGCCGACCTGGTGGGCCGTGGCCCTGCCCGCCGCCGCGTTCGGGGTCTTCCTCTTCCTGCTGACGTTCCTGCTGACCGCCTCGCCCGCCTCGGCGGACGCCGCCTCCGAAGCCGGTGCGTCCGGGGGCGGTACGGTCGCGCAGGTGGTGCGCTTCGCGTGGTACGCCGTGGAGCGTTTGGCGCCGTGACCGCCCGCGCGCCCATGACCGCCGCCCGGAGGGGTCGAGCCCGTCAACACCCCGCGCCTCGCCACGCGTTTCATGCGAAGCTGGACGGCATGAGCTCCGACCCGACCCGCAGGATCGTCATCCTCCGGCATGCCAAGGCCGAGTGGTCCGACGGCGACGACCACGAACGTCCCCTGGCGGACCGCGGCCGCAAGGACGCCCCGGTCGCCGGCCGCTGGCTCGCCGGTTCCGGCGTCACTCCCGACCTGGCCCTCTGCTCGACCGCCACGCGCACCCGCGAGACCTGGAAGCTCGCCGTCTCCGAGCTGCCCGAACGCCCCCGTACGGTCTATGAGGACCGGATGTACGAGGCGTCCCTCGGGGAGCTGATCGCCCTGCTCAACGAGGTCTCCGACGAGGTGGCCGACCTGGTGCTCATCGGGCACAACCCCGGTATGCACGCGCTGGCCGACGCCCTCGCCGGTGAGGCCGACGGCGATCTGCTCGCCCGGATGAACCGTTCCGGCTTCCCCACCGCCGCGGTCGCGGTGCTGTCCTTCACCGGGTCCTGGAAGTCCGTCGAGCACGGTGTGGGACGGCTCGTCGCCTTCTGGGCGCCGCACGCCTGACGGCCGCCCGCCCGAGCGGGCGGGGCGGCCATCGGCCGGGCGGCCATCACTCGTGGGTGTTGGCCGCCTCGACCTCTTCCCGGGTGACGCCCAGCAGATACAGCACCGTGTCCAGGAACGGCACGTTCACTGCCGTGTGCGCCGCCTCCCGCACCACGGGCTTGGCGTTGAACGCCACCCCCAGCCCGGCCGCGTTGAGCATGTCCAGGTCGTTGGCGCCGTCGCCGATCGCGACCGTCTGCGCCAGCGGCACACCCGCCTCCGCCGCGAACCGGCGCAGCAGCCGGGCCTTGCCCGCCCGGTCCACGATCTCCCCGGTGACCCGGCCGGTCAGCTTGCCGTCGACGATCTCCAGCGTGTTGGCGGAGGCGAAGTCCAGCCCCAGCCGCTCCCGCAGATCGTCCGTGACCTGGGTGAAACCGCCCGAGACCACACCCACCTGGAAGCCCAGCCGCTTCAGCGTCCTGATCAGGGTCCGGGCGCCCGGTGTCAGCCGGACCTCCGCCCGCACCTTCTCCACCACCGACTCGTCCAGCCCCGCCAGCAACGCCACCCGCTCATGCAGGGACTGCTCGAAGTCCAGCTCGCCCCGCATCGCCCGCGCGGTCACCTCGGCCACCTCGGCCTCACAGCCCGCGTGCGCCGCGAACAGCTCGATGACCTCGTCCTGGATGAGGGTGGAGTCCACGTCCATCACGACCAGCCGCTGCGCCCGCCGCTGAAGGCCGGCCGCCACCACGGCGACGTCCACGCCCAGCGCCGCCGACTCGGTGGCCAGCGTGGTGCGCAGCTTCTCCGTGTCCGTGCCCGAGACCGCGAACTCCACCGCCGTCACGGGGTACTTGGCGAGCCGGAAGATACGGTCGATGTTGCCACCGGTGTCGGTGATACGGGCCGCGATGGCGGCGGTCGACTCGGCGGTCAGCGGGTGACCGAGCACGGTGACATGGGAACGGCCCATACCGCGCGGCCTGTTGTCGCCCCGGCCGGAGATGATCTCGGTCTGGAGGTGCATCGAGTCCGCCCAGCTGTGCACGGTGGACCGCAGCGAGCCCTCGGTCGCCCAGCCGCCGACGGGGGCGGTGACCAGGGCGCACAGGGTGATCCGCCCCCGGGTGACGACCTGCTCGATGTCTATGACGTCGACGGCGAAGGCGGCGAGGGTGTCGAAGAGCCCGGCCGTGATGCCCGGCCGGTCCTTCCCGAAGATCTTCACAAGGAGAGTGGGGACCTCATCGCCGGTGGCGACGGCGGCAGCGGGGATCTGCGATGCGCTCATGGTGGTCCTACGGTATCCGCACACCTGTCCCGGCTGACAACTCAGCCCGCCCCCGGCGCCCCCGCGACGACGACCCGGCGGGCCACTACCGCCGCCACGGCGCGGGCGGCGGCTCGTCCGGCGGCGGTACCGGCGACGACCCGTACCGGTACGGCGCCCCCGGCCGCCGCCGGGGCGGAGGCGGCACCGGCGGACGGCTCGTCTGCGTCGGCGCGGTGAAGGGATCCTGACCGGAGGGGCCCCCGGAAGGGTCCCGCGCGCCACGTTTCTCGTCGGGAAGGGCCTTGCCGGGAGGGGCCTCGCCAGGAGGGGTTCCGCCGGGAGGGGCCTCCCCGGGCGGCCGCAGATACGGATTGGTGTCCGGGCGCGAGGGCCGGTACCCCGGTGACGGGGCGTACGGGCCGGGCGCGTACGCCAGATCGGGGTAGCTGCGCCCCTCGTCCGGCCGCCGGCCGCGCGCATGGGCCGAGGCCCGCCGCCCCGCCGCCCCCGTCGCGTACGCCAGCAGCCCGCCGAACGCCCCCGCGCCCAGCCCCCACACGGCCCCCAGGGCCAGCGCCAGGGGCACGCTGCCGGCCAGCTCCAGCCCCGCCCCCAGGGCGTCGACACCCAGCACCGACAGGCTCGCGCCCGCCTTCACCCGCGTCGCCAGCGCCAGCAGCGGCAGCGCCACCGCCGTGGCCACCCCCAGCGACAGCCCGCACCGCCACGCGTACGCCCCCGGCCCGGCCCCGTCCCGGGGCGTACGGGCCCCGGTCAGCACTCCGGCCGTGAGCATCAGCAGCACGCAGCCCACCGGCAGCAGCCACACCAGCGGCTCCAGGTCGGCGATCCGGCCCACCGTCACCGTCTGGTCCGTCCCGGCGCGCAGCAGCTCGTCCAGCGGATGCGGCAGCACCTGGAGCAGGGACCCGCTCGCCGAGCCCCGCAGGGGGACGAAGAGCCCCAGCGGCAGCCCCAGCCACACCCCGTTCGGCGCCCCGAGCACGGCCGCGCCCAGCACCCGCCGGGGGTGACCGTCGCCCGCCGCCGCGTACCCGGCGGCCGCCAGGCCCGCGACGACCGCCAGCACCAGCACCGTGCGCAGCGCCGAGGCCGCCGGGCGGACCGTGCGGTGGGCGGCCTGCCAGCGGCGGGGGAACGGGGCCCGGCGGGCGGACAGCAGGGTGACCAGCAGGACGCCCAGCACCCACACCAGGCCGCCGAGCAGCGACGCCCCGGGCCGCACCGAGAAGCCCACCGACGCCTTGGCCTGCGCCAGGTCCCCCAGCCGGCCCGGCAGGCCGCCCCCGATGTCCCCGATGTCGCCCAGCCCCGGGATCCGCGTGGTGCCGCTCGCTCCGCCGAGGCCCAGACCGCCGCCGTCGAAGGTGACGGTGGAGGAGGCCGCCCACGCGAGCCCGCCCAGGACCAGGAGGAACAGCAGGGCGACCGCGGCCCCCCGTGCGACGAGCTCGGACCCCCGCACCGCGGGCCCCAGCGGCCGCAGCGACCGCGCGAACACCATGCCCAGCAGCAGCGCCCCCACCAGACTGACGCCCAGTGGCGCGATGTCGATGGTGGTGTGCGCCCCGGCGCCCGTGAGCCCGAATGCTTCGACCGAGCCCGAGGGAGTGAGGGAGCCACCCACCGCGAGGACGACCACCGCCGCCGTCAGCGGGCCCAGCGACCCGGCCGCGTCCGCGCCCAGCAGATGCAGGCCCACCGCCGCGACCCCGGCCATCGCGAGAAAGGCCCAGCTCACCGCGGCTATCGCGGTGAGTACGAGATCCGCGCCGCGCGCCGCGCGGCTGCCGCTGGTCAAGGTCATCACGGCCCCCCGGTCCTTACCAGTCGCCCCGGAAGCGGACGATCCGCGACGATCCCGCGCATCCCTGGGCGGTTACTACTGTCAGGGCGCGTTTCGCATCGGTCAACGGCGCCTGTTACAGGCCCGGTACACGGTCGTGGGGCTCCCGACTTTTGGTTGAGGGACTGCGCCTGAAATAGTTCCTCCCGATGTTCGCCATCCCTAGACTCCCCCATGCAGGGGGCTCAGCGGGGGACAAATAGTGGGGCATGGAGTGCCGGAACTCGTACTGGAATTGAACGGACAGACCTGGACGTTGGACCCGTCCCGGTCGTACACCCTCGGGCGCGACCCGCAGGGTGACATGGTCCTGGAGGACGCCCGCGTCTCCTGGCGACACGCCACCATCCGGTGGGGCGGTCACGGCTGGCTCATCGAGGACCACGGCAGTACCAACGGCACCTATGTGCAGGGCCAGCGGATCCACCAGATGGAAATCGGCCCCGGTTCGGCCGTCCACCTGGGCAATGCGACGGACGGCCCGCGGGTGAACCTCTCCGCTGCCGCCGCCGCTGCCCCGGCCGCCGACCTCTACAGCGCGCAGACGGCGATGGCCCCGGCGGTCCAGCCGGGTCAGCCGGCCCCGCAGCAGTACCAGCAGCCGGGCGCCCAGGGGTGGGGACAGCAGCCTCCGCAGCAGTACCAGCAGGTACCGCAGCAGGGCGGCTGGCAGCAGCCGTACGCGCCGCAGCAGCAGGCCGCCCAGCCGCAGGGCCAGGCGGCCGGCAGCGGCGACGGGAGCCCGACCCGCTTCCACCAGATGGCCGTCGGCCGGGTGATGCGCATCGGTCGTGCCCTCGACAACGACCTGGTCGTCTCCGACCTCCAGGTCTCGCGTCACCACGCGGAGTTCCGGGCCACCCCCGGCGGCTTCGAGATCGTCGACCTCGGCTCCCACAACGGCACGTACGTCAACGGTCAGCCGGTCCGGCAGCAGCTCATCGGCCCCCAGGACACCGTCGGTGTCGGTCACTCGACCTTCCGGCTGGTCGGCGACCGCCTCGAGGAGTTCGTCGACACCGGTGACGTCTCCTTCTCGGCCCGCCATCTGACGGTGACGGTCGAGGGCGGCAAGCAGATCCTCAAGGACGTCTCCTTCGGCGTCCCCGAGAAGTCGCTGATCGCCGTCATCGGCCCCTCCGGCTCCGGAAAGTCCACCCTCCTCAAGGCGCTCACCGGCTACCGGCCCGCCAACCAGGGTGACGTCCTCTACGACAACCGGAACCTGTACAAGCAGTTCGCCGAGCTCCGCCAGCGCATCGGCCTGGTCCCGCAGGACGACATCCTGCACAAGGAGCTCACGGTCCGTAAGGCGCTGCGCTACGCGGCCAAGCTCCGCTTCCCCGGCGACACCGCGGCCTCCGAGCGCGAGGCGCGCATCGAAGAGGTGCTGCGCGAGCTCAAGCTCGACATCCACAAGGACAAGAAGGTCACCGCCCTCTCCGGCGGCCAGCGCAAGCGCGTCTCGGTCGCCCTGGAGCTGCTGACCAAGCCGTCGCTGATCTTCCTCGACGAGCCCACGTCGGGCCTCGACCCGGGCATGGACCGCGACGTCATGCAGCTGCTGCGCGGCCTCGCCGACGACGGCCGCACGGTCCTGGTGGTCACCCACTCCGTGGCCGAGCTGGCGCTCTGCGACAAGCTGCTGGTGATGGCGCCGGGCGGTGCGGTGGCCTACTTCGGCCCCCCGGAGGAGGCGCTCAACTTCTTCGGCTACGAGACCTGGGCCGATGTCTTCTCCGCGTTCGAGAACTACCGCGACTACGACTGGGCGGGCCGCTGGAAGGGCTCGCAGCACTACCAGATGTACGCGGCCGACATCGACGCCGTCGCCCCGCAGTCCGTGCATGTCCAGCCGCAGATGGTCCGCCCGCCGGTACCGCAGAGCTGGGGCTCCCAGCTGTGGACGCTGATGCGCCGCTACAGCTCGGTCATCGCCTCCGACCGCGGCTTCCTGGCCCTGATGCTGCTCCTGCCCGCGGTCCTCGGCGGCGTGAGCACCCTCATCCCGTCCGACTTCGGACTGGGCGCCCCCACACCGCGCCACTTCAACCAGGACGCCGGCACGATCATGCTGATCCTCGCGGTCGGCATGTGCTTCTCCGGCGCCGCCAACTCGGTTCGTGAGCTGATCAAGGAACGGGTCATCTACGAACGGGAACGCGCCGTCGGCCTGTCCCGGTCCGCGTATCTGATGTCCAAGGTGATCATCCTCAGCCTCATCACCGTGGTGCAGGGCATCCTCACCTGCGCCATCGGCTTCTCGGTCCGCAAGCTGCCGGCGCAGGGCCTCATCCTGAAGAAGCTGCCGGCCGTCGAGCTCTGCGTCATGATCATCGCTCTGGGCTTCACCTGCATGATGATCGGCCTGGTCATCTCCTCCCTGGTGAAGACCAGCGAGAAGACCATGCCGCTGCTGGTCATGTTCGCCATCGTCCAGGTCGTGTTCACCGGCATCCTGTTCAAGCTGTACGACTCGCCCGGCATCGAGCAGGTCGCCTGGCTGATGCCGGCCCGCTGGGCCATCGCCGGCGCCGGCACCACTCTGGACCTCTCGCACATCATGGCGCCGATGGACAAGAGCGACCCGACGAACCTCGACCAGCTCTGGGCGCACACCGCCGGCCAGTGGGGCATCGACCTGATCGCCCTCCTCGCCATCGGCGTCGCGTGCGGCTTCGCGGTCATCCGCCTGCTGCGCCGCCACGAGCCGGAGGTCATGCGCAAGTGACGGCCTGTCCGTGAGCACGCCGAAGGGCGGCACCCCCACCGGGGTGCCGCCCTTCGGCGTCGCTGTCCTCCGGCCGTCAGTAGGCGGAGTTCACGTTGTCCATCGAGCCGTACACCTTGGCCGCGTAGTTGCAGGCGGCGGTGATGTTGGCGACCGGGTCGTAGATGTTCCAGGACGTGCCCGCGACGTGGTACGCCTTGAAGGTCGGGTCGATCACCTGGAGCAGGCCCTTGGAGGGGATGCCGGCGGCGGCGTTGGAGTCCCAGTTGTTGATGGCGTTGGGGTTGCCCGTGGACTCCCGCATGATGTTGCGGTAGATCCCGTTGTAGCTGCCCGGGATGCCCTTGGACTTCATGATGTCCAGGGATTCCTTGATCCAGCCGTCCAGGTTGTTGGCGTAGGCCTTGGGGGCGGGCGCGGCGGGAGCGGCGGCGGCCGCGACCGGCTTGCGCTCCTCGGACCGGCTGGCGGCCTCCTTCTCGGCGCGCTCCTTGTCGGCCTTCGCCTTGGCCTCGGCCTCGGCCTTCTTCTTGTTCTCGGCGTCCTTCTTGGCCTGCTCGGCCGCGTGGTCCGCCTGCTTGTTCAGCTCGGCCTGCTGGGTCTCGCCAAAGGCGGAGGCGTTCCACGCCACCGGCTTCACCGCCTGGGACTGCTCGGCGTCGGCGGAACCGTTGGGCACGACCGCGAACGCCAGAGCGGCGACACCGGCTGCGGCGATTCCGGCCGCGGAGAACGTGTGGACCTTGGTCAGGCGGGTATAGCCGGAGATGGGGGAACGCATACTGAGCTGAGCCTCTTCCGATCGATGAGTCGCACTGGCCCGTCCTGGCGCGCTGGGAGCGCCGTTCCTCGGTTCGCGGCGCCATGCGACGGAGCAAATTCTTAGCGGTCGCAAAATGCGGTGGCAAAGGTGTGACCTACTACGCCACTTCGTTGCGACGCCCTCCGCACGGCTCGGGCGAAAGGGTGCGTCACCTGCCCTAACCGCTCCTTATGGGCGTCTTATCCGTCCACTAGGCCGCTTCGTACGTGATGTGCGTCCCATGAGCGGGCTCACACCGGGGACCCTTGCGTCTCACCCGGTGTGGCCACGCCCCTGCGGAGAGTTTGCGATCAGAAACGTTCCTTTGAGGTGCTCGGAACCGGGCCGGGGATCAGACCTCCACCAGCACCTGATCCAGGCTCTTGCGCACCAGGTCCGGCACCTCGCAGTCCGCCGCCGGATGGCCCACGGGGACCACCGCGAACGCCTTCTCGTTCACCGGCCGCCCCAGCACCTCCGACAGGAACCGCATCGGGCTCGGCGTGTGCACCAGCGCCGCCAGCCCCGACAGATGCAGCGCGGACAGCAGCATCCCGACCGCGATGCCGACCGACTCGTCCACGTAGTAGTGCTTGCGCCGGCTGCCGTCCTCACCGAGCCAGTAGCGCTGCTGGAAGACCACGATCAGCGCGGGCGCGTCCGTCAGATGCGCCTTGACCTCGTCCGTGCCCAGCGGCCGCAACGCCGCCAGCCACTCCTCGCCCAGCCGCCCCGCATAGGAGAGGCGCTCCTCTTCCTCCGCCGCCTCCCGGATGCGCCGCCGTACCTCCGGGTCCTTCACCAGGACGAACGTCCACGGCTGCTGATGCGCCCCGGAGGGCGCGGTGGCCGCGCACGCGATCGCGTCCCTGACCACCTGCTCCGGCACGGGATCGGCCGAGAACCGCCGCACGGTCCGCCGCTCCGCCATCCGCTCCCGCAACTCGGCCGCCCGGGCGAGCGACTCCTCGACCGGCATCCGCACGGGCCGATAGGGCGCGGGCCGATACGGATCACCATGGGTGGGGGTCCACCGTATTGGTATAGACATGAGGAGAGTCTGCCCACGGGCCCACCGGCCTAAGGCTTACGGACTACGCCCGGCCCCCCGCAGGCCCGATCCGGGCAACCGACCCGGTGGATACCGTGACCCCATGACGCAAGCCCCCCGCTCCGGCCTCACGGCAGTAAGCACCGCCCTGCTCGCCATGAGCCGCCACCTGGAGGTACGCGACGTCCTCAAGACGATCGTCGTCTCCGCCCGGGAGCTCCTCGACGCCGAGTACGCCGCCCTCGGCGTCCCCGACGACCACGGAGGCTTCGCCCAGTTCGTCGTCGACGGCATCAGCGACGAGGAGTGGAAGGCCATCGGCCCGCTGCCCCGCCAGCACGGCATCCTCGCCGCCATGCTCAAGGACGCCACCCCGCAGCGCCTCGCCGACGTCCGTCTGGACCACCGCTTCGAGGGCTGGCCCGACGCCCACCCCGACATGAGCGACTTCATCGGGATGCCGGTCGCCGACGGTGACGAGATCCTCGGCGCCCTCTTCCTTGCCAACAAGAAGTGCCCCAAGCCCGCCGGCGGCTGCGGCTTCACCGCCGAGGACGAGGAACTGCTGAGCGTCCTCGCCCAGCACGCCGCCATAGCCCTCACCAACGCCCGTCTCTACGAGCGCAGCCGCGAGCTGACCATCGCCGGGGAGCGGGCCCGCCTCGCCCACGAGCTCCACGACGCCGTCTCCCAGAAGCTCTTCTCCCTGCGGCTGACCGCCCAGGCCGCGGCCGCCCTCGTCGACCGCGACCCCGCCCGCGCCAAGGGCGAGCTCCACCAGGTCGCCCGGCTCGCCGCCGAGGCCGCCGACGAGCTGCGCGCCGCCGTCGTGGAGCTGCGCCCCGCCGGGCTCGACGAGGACGGCCTCGTCGCCACCCTGCGCACCCAGGTCAAGGTCCTCGACCGGGCCCAGTCCGCCGCCAGGGTCACCTTCACCGCCCATGGCGTACGGGCCCTGCCGGCCGCCCAGGAGGAGGCACTGCTCCGGGTGGCCCAGGAGGCCCTCCACAACGCCCTGCGCCACTCCGGGGCACGGGCCGTGGACGTCACCCTCACCCGCCGGGGCCACGGCGCGGCCCTGCGCGTGGCCGACGACGGGCAGGGCTTCGACCCCTCCGCCGTGCGCAGGGCCGGCCGGCACCTGGGCCTGGTCTCCATGCGGGACCGGGCGAACGGGGTCGGCGGCGGCCTGACCGTAGTCTCCGCGCCCGGGAAGGGCACGACGATCGAAATGGAGGTGCCCGGTGGCTGAGAACCGAGTGATCCGGGTGCTGCTGGTGGACGACCACCAGGTGGTCCGCAGGGGGCTGCGCACCTTTCTGGAGGTCCAGGACGACATCGAGGTCGTCGGTGAGGCCGGTGACGGCGTCGAGGGCGTCGAGCGGGCCGAGGAGTTGCGACCGGACATCGTCCTCATGGACGTGAAGATGCCCGGCATGGACGGGATCGAGGCGCTGCGCAGGCTCCGGGAGCTCGACAACCCCGCCCGGGTGCTGATCGTCACCAGCTTCACCGAGCAGCGCACCGTCATCCCCGCCCTGCGGGCGGGCGCGGCGGGCTATGTCTACAAGGACGTGGACCCGGACGCCCTCGCCGGTGCCATCCGGTCCGTGCACGCCGGGCACGTCCTGCTTCAGCAGGAGGTGGCGGACGTCCTGCTGTCGCAGGACGAGGGCGGCTCGGGGAGCCAGGGGAGAGGCAACGGGCTCACCGAGCGGGAGCGCGAGGTGCTGGCCCTGATCGCGGACGGGCGGTCCAACCGGGAGATCGCCCGGGCGCTGGTCCTGTCCGAGAAGACCGTCAAGACCCACGTATCGAACATCCTGATGAAGCTGGACCTCGCCGACCGGACCCAGGCGGCGCTATGGGCCGTCCGACATGGGATCGGAGCCTGAGGAACGCCCGGCCCCGGGCGGTAGCGGAACGTCGCGTTCTGATCAGAGATTCATGCGGTCGTGTGATAACCCAACCGCCCCAGCAACCCGAATGGCCCTGGCCCGTTTTCCATGACGTAACCGCGGCGGGAGCCGTGGCGACGCTCTGGCAAAACACTCAGGAAGGTCATAGTAAGAGTGAAGAACATCAAGAAGGCCGCTGCTGTCACGCTCGCCGTCGGCGGTCTCGCCCTCGCCGGCGCCGGTGCCGCCTCCGCCCACGGGGCGCACGGTGCGCACGGCGTGGCGGAGAAGTCGCCCGGCGTCGCCTCCGGCAACGTCGTCCAGGTCCCGGTCGAGGTCCCGGTGAACTTCTGCGGCAACACCATCGACGTCGTCGGCGTTCTGAACCCGGCCGCGGGCAACCTCTGCGTCAACGAGTAATCAGCTCGTCGCACCACCATCGCCACCTCGTAGGCAGGTCGGCTCCGCATCCGGCGGAGCCGACATCCGGGTGGCGGTCAATCGTCCGAAAGAGGGCAAACACCGTCGATGGCCGTGCCATCGGCGGTGCATTGGCGTTCATAGGTGCAGGGCCCCGTGGCAGGGGCCGATCAGGTCAGTCATCAGAAGGAAGAGCACCTATGAACAGTGCCAAGAAGGCCGCCCTCGCTCTGGCCGCGGCCGGTGTCGCCCTCGGCGCCGCCGTCGTCCCCGCCGCCGCCACGGACGAAGACGGGTTCGGCGGAGCGCTGGCCTCCGGTGTCGCCAAGGGGTCACCGGGTGTCATCTCGGGCAACGTCATCCAGATTCCGCTGGACGTCCCGATCAACCTCTGCGGCAACACCATCGACATCATCGGCCTCCTCAACCCGACGTTCGGCAACACCTGCATCAACGGTGACATCCGCGAGCACCACATGGTGGAAGAGCACCACATGACCGAGCACCACCACGGGGGTGGCCACCACGAGGGCGGCCACCACGACCGCGACCACGACCGCGACTGACGCACGGCATTCCACCGGCACACGAGGCCCCGCGGACCCTTCCGTCCGCGGGGCCTCGCCGTCGTCCGGGACCGAATCGGCGCACGGGCGGATCAGCGGGATCGATCAGTGCCGCCGGCGGTCCCGCTCCTCCACCATCGCGTTGTACGCGGCCACCCGCGCCCGCCTGGCCGTACGCTCCACCGGCCGCAGCGCCGCCGCCCGCGCCGCGATCTCCGACGCGCTCACCGCGCCGCCGTGCTCACGCCCCTCGCGGTCCCCGGGCGCGTACGCGATGTCGATCAGCGCCCCGACCCGCTGCGCCAGCTCCAGCACCCGCGCCGCCCGCGGCGGATACCCCGGCGCCAGCACCTCACGGCTCCGCTCGGCCCGTGCCCGGTACGCCTCCAGGGCCGCCTGGGCCGCCGGTCCCGAGCCGGCCACGTCCAGCCTGGTCAGCACCTCGGTCGCCTCGCGCAGCGCCTCGGCCAGCTCCCGCTCGGCCTCCGAAAGCGACGGCACATCGGCCGGCGGCGCGTCCCGTACGGCCAGGCAGCGCCACACCACCTCGACGTGCACATCGCCCTCGGGTCCCGCCTCGTACACCTCCGGCACCAGCCCCAGCGCCGTCCCCGGGACGACGACGGCCTCCTCGGCCTCCATGGCGCGGGCATTGAACTCCGGCGGGCCGCTCAGCCCCAGCGGATGTCCCGGCGCCGGCAGCGCCAGCCGCAATCCCGTCGCCCCCAATGCCCTCAGTCGTCCCAGTGCGAGCGTCAGTCCCACTGGCCCGGACTCGCCGGGCAAACCGATGACACGGTGGACCGCGTCACTTCCGGTGATGTGGTGTGCGGCGTCATCGGGGGCGGCAAATCCGGCAAGGAGGGCATTTCCCCACGCGGTGAGCCGTCCTGAGCGATTCTCATCGAGCATGGCCCCCAGCCTAGGGACTGCCATCGGTAACCGGTGGCGTAGGTTTTTCCCAGGGGGCTGCGCCGACAGGCGCAAGCGACGAAGCGACTGCAATGGGAGACAACGCGCTCATGAGCGATGTGCTGGAACTGGTGGACGTATCCGTGGTCCGCGAGGGCCGGGCTCTGGTGGACCAGGTCTCCTGGTCGGTGAAGGAGGGCGAGCGCTGGGTGATCCTCGGCCCCAACGGCGCCGGCAAGACCACCCTTCTCAATGTCGCCTCCAGCTATCTCTTCCCCACCAAGGGCACCGCCCGGATCCTCGGTGAGAAGCTCGGCTCGGTCGACGTCTTCGAGCTCCGCCCGCGCATCGGCATGGCCGGCATCGCCCTGGCCGACAAGCTGCCGCGCAGCCAGACCGTCCTCCAGACGGTCCTCACCGCCGCCTACGGCATGACCGCCGGCTGGCACGAGAACTACGAGGAGGTCGACGAGCAGCGCGCCCGCGCCTTCCTCGACGTCCTCGGCATGACCGAGTTCCTCGACCGCAAGTTCGGCACCCTCTCCGAGGGCGAGCGCAAGCGCACCCTGATCGCCCGCGCGATGATGACCGACCCCGAACTGCTGATGCTCGACGAGCCCGCCGCCGGCCTGGACCTCGGCGGCCGCGAGGACCTCGTCCGCCGCCTGGGCCGGCTCGCCCGCGACCCGCTCGCCCCCTCGATGGTCATGGTCACCCACCACGTCGAGGAGATCGCCCCCGGCTTCACCCACGTCCTGATGATCCGCCAGGGCAAGGTGCTCGCCGCCGGACCCATCGAGCTCGAGCTGACCTCCCGCAACCTCTCCCACTGCTTCGGCCTGCCGCTGGTCGTCGAGCAGCGCGGCGACCGCTGGACGGCCCAGGGCCTCCCGATGGCCTAAGGGAGCCCGAGCCCCCTCCGCACGCCCTGTCCGCCGGGCGGCCACCACCCCTACCATGACCATGTGGACACATGGGTGTGGTGGCTCGTGGCCGCCGTCGGACTGGGAATTCCACTGGTCGTGACCGCCATGCCGGAGTTCGGCATGCTCGCGGCCGGGGCCATCGCCGCCGCGGTCACCGCGGCCGTCTTCCATGCGGGCACGGTGGCCCAATTCGTGGTCTTCGCCGTCGTCTCCGTCGCCCTCATCGCCGTCGTCCGCCCGATCGCCAACCGCCAGCGCGGCCGGCGCGGCGAGCCGGCGATGGGCATCGAGGCGCTCAGGGGCCGGCAGGCCGTCGTCCTCGAACGGGTCGACGGCGGTGGCGGCCGCATCAAGCTGGCGGGCGAGATCTGGTCCGCCCGCTCCCTCCACGCCGACCGCTCCTACGAGGTGGGCCAGCAGGTCGACGTCGTCGAGATCGACGGCGCCACGGCGGTCGTCATCTGACCTCGCCGGCCGGATGGTCCCGTCGGCCAGAACCGGCCGCATCCCGACGAGCTGGGCCCAACGGCTGCACGGTGGCATCCGGTTCTGTAAGACTGATCAAGACCACCGCGCCGGCCAGGACCACCGCACCGGCGCACCGGTCACGACCCACGAGACCCACGACAGCGGCACGGGGAGCTGAGCCACGATGGAACCGATCATCATCGTCCTGATCATCCTGGTGGTGCTCGTCTTCATCGCACTCATGAAGACGGTGCAGGTCATCCCGCAGGCCAGCGCCGCCATCGTGGAGCGCTTCGGCCGCTACACCCGCACCCTCAACGCGGGCCTGAACATCGTCGTCCCGTTCATCGACTCGATCCGCAACCGCATCGACCTCCGCGAACAGGTCGTCCCGTTCCCGCCGCAGCCGGTGATCACCCAGGACAACCTCGTCGTCAACATCGACACGGTCATCTACTACCAGGTGACCGACGCCCGCGCCGCGACCTACGAGGTCTCCAGCTTCATCCAGGCCATCGAACAGCTCACCGTCACCACCCTGCGCAACATCATCGGCGGCATGGACCTGGAGCGCACCCTCACCTCCCGCGAGGAGATCAACGCCGCCCTGCGCGGCGTCCTCGACGAGGCCACCGGCAAGTGGGGCATCCGCGTCAACCGCGTCGAGCTCAAGGCCATCGAGCCCCCCACCTCCATCCAGGACTCGATGGAGAAGCAGATGCGCGCCGACCGGGACAAGCGCGCCGCGATCCTCACCGCCGAGGGCATCCGGCAGTCGCAGATCCTCACGGCGGAGGGCGAGAAGCAGTCCGCGATCCTGCGCGCCGAGGGCGAGGCCCGGGCGGCTGCCCTCCGCGCCGAGGGCGAGGCCCAGGCGATCCGCACCGTCTTCGAGTCCATCCACGCCGGTGACGCCGACGAGAAGCTGCTCGCCTACCAGTACCTCCAGATGCTCCCGAAGATCGCCGAGGGCGACGCCAACAAGCTCTGGATCGTGCCCAGCGAGATCGGCGACGCCCTCAAGGGCCTCAGCGGCGCCGTCGGCAGCTTCGGCGCCCCGGGCGGCGGAGGCGGCAGCGCCCCCAAGGTCACCAAGGAGAGCCCGCGCCGCGAGCAGCCCCCGATCGACTGAACGATCAACAGTGATCAACTGAGACGATCGACCGGGACTCTCCCTCCCCATGCGTGATCGATTCATGCATGATCAGTGCGGCCCCCCGACCCCCTCAAGGCGGGGAGGCGACACACTGAAACAAAGGAGATGGCCTTGTCCATCTGGGAAGCAATCGCGGTCCTCGCCGCCGGCGTCGGCGCGGGCACCATCAACGCCATCGTCGGCAGCGGCACCCTCTTCACCTTTCCGGTGCTCCTCGCCACCGGACTGCCGCCCGTCACCGCCAACGTCTCGAACACCCTGGGCCTCGTCACCGGCAACATCAGCGGAGCCGTCGGCTACCGCCGAGAACTACGCGGCCAGCGCGGCCGCGTCATCCGCTTCGGCATCACCGCACTGATCGGCGGCCTCACCGGAGCCATCCTCCTGCTCGCCCTGCCGTCGAAGGCCTTCGACGCGATCGTCCCCGCGCTCATCGCCCTCGCCCTGCTGCTCGTCGTGCTCCAGCCCCGGCTCGCCCGGGCCCTCGCCCGCCGCCGGGAGCGCAACGGAACCGAGGCCCCCACCGACGGCGGCCCCGCCCTCCTTGCCGGACTGCTCCTGGCCAGCGCCTACGGCGGCTACTTCGGCGCGGCCCAGGGCGTCATGTACCTCTCCCTCATGGGCCTGCTGCTTCACGACGACCTCCAGCGCGTCAACGCCCTCAAGAACACCATCGGCGTCGTCGTCAACGGTGTCGCCGCGCTCTTCTTCGTCTTCGTCGCCGACGTCGACTGGACGGCCGTCCTCCTGATCGCCGTCGGCTCCACCATCGGCGGCCTCATAGGCGCGAAGGTCGGCCGCAGGCTCTCACCCACGGTCCTGCGCGGCGTCATCGTCGTCGTCGGCAGCGTCGCGATCGCACAGATGCTGCTCAGGTAGGAAGGCAGACGCTTCAGGCAAAGAGAACGCTCCGGGCCCTTCCCCCGTGAAAACCCCGGGCCCGGAGCGTCCCAGCAGCAGGCGCGGCCGCCCGGCTCACAAGCCGGACTCCGGCAGACGGCCGGCGCACCAGCGCCCCACCGCCCCCGCACTGCGGTACCCGCTACCCGACGGCCGCATGCGAAGCCGCCAGTCAGGCACCACTACTGTGCGATCCCCGCCCGCCCGGCGCAACGGAATTTCCGGCCGCCCACCCGAGCGTGACGGGGCGTGGGAACGTCAGCCGGCCGCCGGAACCTCGTACTCACCGATCAGCTGCGCCCGCCCCAGCGCGTGGAAGCGCAGGTGGAAGCCGACCACGGCGGGCGAGGCGGCCTCGTCCGGCCCCAGCTGCTCCCGGTCCACCGCGTACACCGTGAAGACGTACCGGTGCGGACCGTCCCCGGGCGGCGGCGCGGCGCCGCCGAAGTCACGGGTGCCGTAGTCGTTGCGCACATGCACCGCTCCCGCGGGCAGCCCCTTCATCCCACCGCTGCCCGCACCGGCCGGCAGCTCGGTGACGCCGGCCGGGATGTCGAAGACGACCCAGTGCCAGAAACCGCTGCCGGTCGGCGCGTCCGGGTCGTAGCACGTCACCGCGAAGCTCTTCGTCCCCTCGGGGGCGCCCTCCCAGCGCAGGTGCGGCGACACATTGCCACCGGAGAGGACCTGATCGCCCTTCAGCCTCGCCCCGGGCGTCACGTCATCGCTCACCACGGGGAACGAAGGCACCGGCGGATGAAAATCGTGGGGGAGCGGCCGACGCTTCTGCTCGGACACCAGGACACCTCCAGTACACGCGGACAGCTGAAAGCGCCAGCCTAGCGACGCCTGGACCACCGGCACTGCGACCATATGGAGTGTGCTTCATGTACTTCGAAACTTCGGACGCGGGCAGAGCCGCCTTATGCGCGCCCTGACCCTGCTGCTGGCCGCCCTGCCACTGCTGTTGCTCCCCGCCTGCTCCTCGTCGGGGAGCCAGAAGGCGGAGAAACACCGGACCCCGGCCGTCACGACGCCACCACCGGGCTCGGCGCCCTCCTGGGCGAAGGGCATGAAGACCGTCACCGAGGACAAGCTGCCGCCCGAGGCACGCCGTACCCTCGAACTCATCGCCAAGGGCGGCCCCTTCCCGTACGACAAGGACGGCACCGTCTTCGGCAACTACGAGAACCGGCTTCCCAAGCAGGCCCGCGGCTACTACCACGAGTACACCGTCCCCACCCCCGGAGCCCGCACCCGCGGCGCCCGACGCGTCATCACCGGCGAGCACTCCGAGCGCTACTACACCGGCGACCACTACCAGACCTTCGAAGCGGTGGTGCACCCATGACCCGCCCGCTGCCCGCCCCAGGGCTCCCCGGCATCCTCAACGGATCGATCCCCCCGGGCATGTACCATCTGCCCCCCACGGCCGCCCTCATGGACGTCATGGCCCGCGCCGCCGAGGCCGACTGGCGGGGCGCCAGGCTCCAGCTCGCCGGGGTCCACGACAAGGCCGCCTTCCTGGACCGCTGTGCGACGGACCTGGAGTTCCCCGAGTGGTTCGGCCGCAACTGGGACGCCCTCGCCGACTGCCTCACGGACCTGTCGTGGTGGGGCTCCGGCAAGTTCCGCGGCTATCTGCTGCTCGCCGAGGACTGGGAGACCTTCCGCAAGGCGGCCCCGGGCGACGCCCGGACGGCGGAGGCGGTCCTCCACGACGCCGTCGACCACTGGGCGAGCACGGACTCGCCCCTGGTCGTCCTGCTGGGCTGACCGACGGCCGGGGCCCGGTTCCCCAGCCGTCGGCTACCGGCTGCCGGCCGTCGGCCGGCTCCGGCTCAGAGCCAGTTCCGCTTGCCGCCCACCTCCGCGAGCCACTGGTGGAGGTAGGCCGCCCAGTCGGTCTGCTCGTACGTACGCAGATCCACGGTGAACGAGCGATAGGTGTCGCTGCCCGAGCTGAACAGCCCCGGCTTCTTGTCCATCTCCAGCACGACGTCCATCTCGCGGTCGTCCGCGACGAACGACAGCTCCACCTCGTTCAGCCCCCGGTACTGGGCCGGCGCGTGGAATTCGATCTCCTGGTAGAAGGGCAGCCGCTGCCGCGTGCCACTGATGCGGCCGCGCTCGAGATCGGCGGACTTGAAGGAGAAACCGAGCCGGCCGAAGGCGTCGAGGATCGCCTGCTGGGCGGGGAGCGGATGCACGTTCACCGGATCGAGGTCGCTCGAGTCCACCGCGCGCGCGATGGCGAGGTGAGTGGTCACCCCCACGTTCATTCCGGTGAGGTGCCGGCCCAGGAACATGGTGACCGGCGTCTCCCAGGGGATCTCCAGCCCGAACGGCACCACGTGTGCCGCCCCCGCCGCCACCTCGAAGGCCCCGCCCAGCTGGACACGGGTGAACTCCACGTCCTGCTTGTACTCGCCGTCGTCCCCCTCGACCTCGACCCGCGCCTGGAGCCCCACCGACAGCCCCTCGATCCGCTGCGGCACCGAACCGCCCTGGATGCGCACCTCGCCCTGCACGACCCCGCCGGGTACGACGTTCTCCTCGAACAGCACCGTCTCCACCGAGGCCCCGCCCGCGCCCAGGCTCGCCATCAGCTTCTTGAACACCATCGCGCTCATCCTCCCCGGACCCGGCCGCCGGGTCCTTCCACTACGCTCGACCGGCATGACTGCCGCGCCTGACCGTATGCCACTCGACCGGGAGTTCTTCGACCGTCCCGTACTGGAGGTCGCCCCCGAACTCCTGGGTCGCACCCTCGTCCGGACGACTCCGGAGGGCCCGATCGAACTGCGCATCACCGAGGTCGAGGCATACGCGGGAGAGAAGGACCCCGGCTCGCACGCCTTCCGTGGCCGCACGGAGCGGAACGCCTCGATGTTCGGTCCGCCCGGGCACGCGTACGTCTACTTCATCTACGGCATGTGGTTCAGCCTCAACCTGGTCTGCGGCCCCGAGGGCACGGCCAGCGGAGTCCTGCTCCGCGGCGGCGAAGTGATCAAGGGCGTCGACCTGGCCCGGGCCCGCCGCCCGAAGGCCCGCCACGACCGCGAGCTGGCCCAGGGCCCGGCCCGCCTCGCGACCGCCCTCGACGTGGACCGCTCACTCAACGGCACGGACATCTGCGCCGGCCAGGGTGCGCCCCTCTCCGTCCTTCAGGGCACTCCCGTCCCCACCGGCCGGGTACGCAACGGCCCTCGCACGGGCGTGGGCGGCGCGGGCGCCGTCCACCCCTGGCGCTTCTGGACGGACGGCGACCCGACGGTCAGCCGGTACCGGGCCCATGTGCCGCGCGACAGGAGTAAGCGGGGGCAGCAGGCAGGTGCTTGACTCCTGAGCCGAGAGGGCCTAACGTAGGCGAGCCGCTTGAGACGGGCAGCGCCCTGGGCGCGTCCGAGACGAGGGGCAACCACCATTACTGCGAGGACATCCCTGATCGGGGTCTATTTCGGCGTGCCGAAATATTCTGCGATCGGCTCGATTAGGAGCCGAAAGGGAAATCCGCTAAAGTAGTGACCACGCCGAGAGGCGAAAAACCCCGCTCCAACAGGGGGCCGGAAACGGAATCCAGACCGGAAACGGAACGGAAAACGGATCTGGTAAGGTTGGAAACACCGAAGGGAAGCCCGGAGGAAAGCCCGAGAGGGTGAGTACAAAGGAAGCGTCCGTTCCTTGAGAACTCAACAGCGTGCCAAAAG
>NZ_JAVRFI010000030.1:0-75911 GCF_031845785.1 Streptomyces hesseae | reverse complement strand
CCCCCCCCCCCCCCCCCCCCCCCCCCCCCCCCCCCCCCCCCCCCCCCCCCCCCCCCCCCCCCCCCCCCCCCCCCCCCCCCCCCCCCCCCCCCCCCCCCCCCCCCCCCCCCCCCCCCCCCCCCCCCCGTTTTTAATGATACGGCGACCACCGAGATCTACACACCATTACTCGTCGGCAGCGTCAGATGTGTATAAGAGACAGGTGGCGTCGGCGGCTTTGGGTTCGCCTACGTCGGGGGTGTGGCTGAGGACGACCGTGGCGGGGGGCTTGGACTGGTCCGGGTCCTGGGGCTGGACCTTCTCCTCCGTCTTCGTCGCGCCGGGGGTCGCGGTGGTGGTGGACTGCGGGCTGGCCGTGGGGGCCGTCGGGCGGGCGCAGCCGTTGGGGCCGCCGTCGGCCGCCGGAACCCACGCGAACTTGATCTCGTAGGCCTGTCCCGGCTGGAGGATCACCTGGCTGGGCTGGACCGAGGGGTCGGGCAGCGCCGGCGCGGCGTCGCCCGACGTGTGGTCGACGACGGTGACCCGTGTGCTGTCCGCGCTGCCCTGGGCGTGTGCGGCGACGGCGCCGGAGCCGGCCACGGAGCAGACGGTGCCGGAGACGTTGACCACGCGGAACGCGCCGTAGATCTTGCCGTCCTTGTCGGCGGAGCCGACGGTGCTGGTGCCCTTGCCGAGCTGGTTGCGGTCGCAGGTGGGCGAGGCGGCGATGAGGGTGGGTCCGCCGGTGGCGGGGGCGGTGCCGGCGATGGAGCCGGCCGGGCCGGTGGCGCTGCCGTCGTCCTTCTTCCGCTCCTCCTCCCGCTTCTTCTCCTCGTCCTTCTTCCGCTCTTCCGGGAGGGCGCTGCCGTGGCTCCGCTCCGGCTCGCTCTCGTCGCCGTCGGCGCCGTGCTGGCCGCCCGTGAGCTCGTGGGTGCGCTGGCGGCTGCTGGCCGCGTTGGCCGCGTGGTCGTCCGCGGTGCCGGCGGTCGTGGCGACGTGGATGAGGGCGGGCAGGGCCGTCGCGCCGAGGATCACCGCCGCGGCGGCGCCGACGACGGCCTGCCGGCGCCGGGTGCGGCGGGCGGGCACGGCGCGGCGCAGGTGTTCCAGCGCGTCGGGCGAGGGCTCGAGGTCATCGACGGCGCCGTGCAGCAGACGGCTCAGCGCCTGCTCGTCGAGCGAGTCGAGCGAGCCGAGCGAGTCGTTCGTTTCGTCTGTCATGTCGTGCGCGCGCGGGCCGGAGGATTCCGGCTTATCACGCCCTTCCGGGGAGTGCGGGAAGTGCTGGTGGCTCATACCGGTGCCTCCATGGCGATCCGGAGTGCCGCGATGCCCCGTGAGCCGTAGGCCTTGACCGAGCCCAGGGAGAGCCCGAGGGTCTCGGCGACCTGGGCCTCGGTCATGTCGGCGAAGTAGCGCAGGACGAGTACCTCGCGCTGGCGGCGCTGAAGCCCTCGCATCGCTTTGATCAATTGGTCCCGCTCCAGTTGTTCGTACGCGCCCTCCTCCGCACTCGCCATGTCGGGCATCGGCTTGGACAGCAGCTTCAGCCCGAGAATGCGGCGCCGGAGCGCGGAACGGGAAAGATTGACGACAGTCTGCCGCAGGTAGGCGAGGGTCTTCTCCGGGTCGCGGACGCGATTGCGGGCCGAGTGCACCCGGATGAATGCTTCCTGCACCACGTCCTCGCAGGAGGCGGTGTCGTCGAGGAGCAGGGCGGCGAGGCCGAGCAGCGACCGGTAGTGGGCCCGGTAGGTCTCGGTGAGATGGTCGACTGTGGTGCCCTCAGCCATCGCCTCGTCAGCGTCCCCCGGCCGCGGAGACGGCTGTGGGGACGGCTGTGAGGACGTCTGCGGGGCGAGCGCCGAGGAAATCGGCGTGATCGGTGCGAGCTGCGCGACCGGGGCGGGCTGCGCGGACGTCGCGGAGGGCTGTGCGGGGACCTGCGGCGGAAGCTGCCCGGGGCGGGCGGCCGACCAGGGCGCGATCACCGGCATACCGCCCGGTGCGCCGGAACGCGGACGCACCGAAGCGCTGCCGCGCCTCGGTACCGTTGCGATGCTGATGACCTCTGCCACGCCTGTTGGACACGCTTCCCCCCGTCAGGGTTGTACGCGCCAGGCATCGCGATCGACGAAGCACCATGGGGCGCGCCGGATGACGCGCCGCATGACGAAGCGTCATATGCCCTCATGCGTACCAGCTCTTCCTCAATGCCCCGGTTTATGCCCAGCGCCCCGTACCCCGTACCCCGGCACCGTCGCTAAGGACGGCGACAAAGACGTTCCCCGCCCGGGGCGCGGTTACGGCGGGCGGGGAGCGCATCGTCGAACAGATCGTTCGCCCAGTTCAAGAGGTCTGGACCAACGAGTTGATCACAGGACCTTCACACATTCCCCAGCCCGTCCGCCAAGTATTACGGAGCAGTAAGCTCGGCCGCCACGCATTCCGCGATCTGCGCCATGTTCAGGGCCGCGCCCTTGCGCAGATTGTCCGCGCACACGAAGAACTCGAGCGCCCTGGGATCGTCCAGCGACCGTCGCACCCTCCCGACCCACGCCGGATCCGTGCCGACCGCGTCCGCCGGAGTGGGGTACTCCCCTTCGGCGGGGTCGTCGCACAGCACCACGCCCGGAGCGTTGGCCAGCACCTCGTGCGCCCGCTCCACTGTCACCTCGTTCTCGAAGCGCGCGTGGACGCTCAGCGAGTGGGTCGTGATCACGGGCACCCGCACACAGGTCGCGCTCACCCGCAGCCCCGGCAGCCCCAGGATCTTGCGGCTCTGGTCACGTATCGCCAGCTCGGCGGAGGACCAGCCGGTCTCGGCGGAGGACCAACCGGTCTCGGCGGAGGACCAGCCGGTGCGGTCCTCGCCGCCCGGGGTATCCCCCGGCGGTGCGTACGTACCCGCCCACGGCACCACGTTCAGCGCCACCGGCGCCGGGAACGGGCCCGTGCCGTCCCCCACCGCGCGCCGCAGGTCACCGGGGTGCGTCCCCAGCTCCGTACCGGCCACGGCCGCGAGCTGTGCCCGGAGCGCGTCCGCCCCGGCCCGGCCCGCGCCGGAGGCCGCCTCGTAGGTGGAGGCGATCAGCTCGCTCAGCCCGAACGCGGAGTGCAGCGCGCCCACCGCGACGATCATCGTCAGCGTGGCACAGCCGGGATTGGCGACGATCCCGCGCGGCCGCACCCGGGCGGCGTGCGCGTTCACCTCGGGTACCACCAGCGGTACGTCCGGGTCCATCCGGAAAGCGGTGGAGTTGTCCACCACGACCGCGCCCTTGGACACCGCGATCGGCGCCCAGCGCGCCGAGACCTCGTCGGGGACGTCGAACATCGCGACGGCGACGTCCTCGAACGCCTCCTCGCTCAGCGCGACGACCTCGGTCTCCTCGCCCCGGACGATCAGCTTCCGGCCGGCCGAGCGCGGGGACGCGATCAGCCGGATCTCGCCCCAGATGTCCGCGTGCCGCGAAAGGATCTCCAGCATCACCCCGCCGACGGCGCCCGTGGCGCCGACGACGGCAAGCGTGGGCCGCCCGGCCCGGCCGGCCCCGGCGCCGCACATGGCGGCGCCGGGAGCGGCGGCGGCCGTCATCGGCCGGTGCCTCCGTAGACCACGGCCTCGTCGGTCTCACTGTCCAGGCCGAACGCGGTGTGCACGGCGTGCACGGCGTCCCGCACATCGTCGGCGCGCGTGACGACCGAGATGCGGATCTCCGACGTCGAGATCAGCTCGATGTTCACCCCGGCGTTGGACAGCGCCTCGAAGAACGTCGCCGTGACCCCCGGGTTCGTCTTCATCCCCGCGCCGACCAGCGAGATCTTCGCGATCTGGTCGTCGTAGCGCAGCGAGTCGAAGCCCACGCCGACCTTCGTCTTCTCCAGCGCCTCGATCGCCTTGCGGCCCTCGGTCTTCGGGAGGGTGAAGGAGATGTCGGTCAGACCCGTCGTCGCGGCGGAGACGTTCTGCACGACCATGTCGATGTTGATGTCGGCGTCCGCGATCGCGCGGAAGATCGTCGCGGCCTCGCCCGGCTTGTCCGGCACCCCGACGACCGTGACCTTCGCCTCGGAGGTGTCGTGTGCGACGCCCGAGATGATCGCCTGCTCCATCGGCTGGTCCCCTTGCGGTTCGTTGCTGACCCAGGTGCCGGGCAGCCCCGAGAAGGACGACCGGACATGGATCGGGATGTTGTAACGACGTGCGTACTCGACGCAGCGGTGCAGCAGCACCTTGGAACCGGAGCTCGCCAGCTCCAGCATGTCCTCGAACGAGATCCAGTCGATCTTGCGGGCCTTCTTCACCACCCGCGGGTCGGCGGTGAACACACCGTCGACATCCGTGTAGATCTCGCACACCTCGGCGTCCAGCGCGGCCGCCAGCGCGACGGCCGTCGTGTCGCTGCCGCCACGGCCCAGGGTGGTGATGTCCTTCTTGTCCGCGGACACACCCTGGAAGCCGGCCACGATCGCGATGTTGCCCGCGTCGACGGACTGCTGGATCCGGCCCGGCGTGACATCGATGATGCGCGCCTTGTTGTGGGCCCCATCCGTGATCACACCGGCCTGGCTGCCCGTGAAGGACTGCGCCTCATGGCCGAGGTTTTTGATCGCCATCGCCAGCAGCGCCATGGAGATCCGCTCTCCGGCGGTCAGCAGCATGTCGAACTCCCGCCCGGCGGGCATCGGCGACACCTGCCCGGCGAGATCGATCAACTCGTCCGTCGTGTCGCCCATCGCGGAAACCACGACGACCACCTGGTGGCCGTTCTTCTTGGCTTCCACGATTCGCTTGGCGACCCGCTTGATGCCTTCGGCATCGGCAACGGATGAGCCTCCGTACTTCTGCACGACAAGGCCCACGTGCGCTCCTCGCAGCTATACGTAATGCGGTCGGGTCCGAGTCTAACGAGAGGTCGGAATCGGCCACGGGGGTCCCACATGGTGAGATTTCCGGTCCCCGGGGGTCAGTCCGCGTAATCCTTCAGCTTCTCGGTCTTCAGGACGATGCCGACGGGGGCGGGGATCTCGACACGGGCGCCGAATGAGCGCGTGACGATGAGGCAGTACCTCTCTCTTTCCGGTTCCGCGTGCACGGTGACCGTGCGCTGGTCCCGGTCCACAAGGAGGTACACCGGGATGCCCGTGGCCGCGTACGCGCGGAGCTTCTCCACACGGTCGAGGTGGTCCGTGTACGGGTCGTTCGAGGTCACCTCGACCGTCATCAGCACGCCCTCCGGGTCCGACCACTCCCCATGCCCGACGAAATGGCCGTCGGGCGCAAGGGAACCGTCCGGACGCACCCGGGCGTCCCGATTCGCTTCCGCCTTCAGCCCCCCCCGGTACGGGTAGAGCACAAGGTCCGGCCGCTGCCGCATGCACTGCTCCAGCAGCCACATGACGATCGTGCCGCGATTGCCGTCCGACGGCGGCTTGACCTCAAGCCTGCCGTTGATGAACTCAAGCCACACGGTCTCCGGCGCCGCGTGAGCGAGTTCCTCGAACTCCTCCACGAGCATCTGGGGCCGGGCGGCCGCCCGCGTGGTCATACCCCGCCCTTACGGGCGATGCCGGCGGCGGCGCGGAGGACGTCGACACGGCGCGTGATCTCTTCGGGTGACAAGCCGTCCCAGCTGTCCTCCCCGCCGCCCCAGCAGTCCTCGGACAGGAAGGTGTCCGGGACGTCCGGGACCTGCGCGCACTTGGCGCACTCGCCGTCCCCGGCGGCGGTGGCGATATCCACGCCGCTACAGCAAATGCACGCTCCGATGCTCACCGCCCGCTCGGTCGGATCGGGCGCGGATCGGTCGTTGTACGCGGGCACGAACCTCAAGGGCACAGGGGGCATTTTTCGTTCCAGTCGGTCTCGAAGGAATCTGACAGGCACGTGGACCACCGTTGGCAGGCCGGCCGTCAACGCCGCCGTCATCTGCTCAGGGGTCGTGTCGAGAGCCAGCCACTGCGCCGCGAGGGGTTCGAGTTCCGCGCATTCGGCAGCGGAAAGCGTCAGTTTGGGGTCGGTACGACCGAGAGAAGCGAGGGCGCGGTACGCGCGGGAGCGGCGGGGTTCGGGGGTGGGTTCCGGAGCGGGCTCCGGCTCCGGCTCCGGAGCCGGTTGCTCTACGGACGGTACGTCGCCGCGCAGCAGCCGCTCCCACCACGCCTTGGGGCGCGCGGTGCGCGAGAAGAACGTACGTGTCACCCGGCGCACCCCGGTCTTCGTCTTCTTGGCCACGGGACGGAAGAACACGTGTCCGACCTCGCGCAGGTATCGCAGCGCCGAGCTGCATGCCTGCTGGCCGTAGTCCGGCAGAACCTTGGCCAGCGTCTTCGCGTCCATCGCGGCCCCTTCGGGCAGCCGGTCGATGAACGCGGCGATCGACGCCTCGCGCCTGGGCAGATGTGCGAAGTCGTTCGCCGTGCGCGGCGCCTGGTCGGGCGCGACGCGCTTCCCGTAGCCCGGATTGGCCATCGGGTGTGCGGGGGTGGGCAGGACGGCACTAGAGTTGGCAACAGCCATGGATCGAATCCTTGGGTTTATTCGATCTAGCAGGTCAGGCCCCGGATCGGTGTTCCAGCACCGGCCGGGGTCGTCTGTCTTTCGGCACGCTAGAGCGTCCGCACTCCGCGTCGCAAGCGGATCACATCAAGTCACCACACTTGTGGTATGGGCGACTTGGGAGGGTGGGTGGGAGATATCCCCCACCACCCATTCCTTAGAAACAGCGCTCGGGTCTCGGACCTCGGAGCTCGGGTCTCAAGCCCCGGCGACGAAACTCGTGAATTCCGCCCATGCGGCGGGGGTGACGTCGAGTCTCGGACCTCGGAGCTCAAGCTTCGAGTCCCGGACGTGGATGGTGTCGGGGCAGGTGGCTACCTCGACGCAGGCGCCGCCATCGTCGCCGCTGTAGCTGGACTTCCGCCAGGCGAAGGCGACTTCGATGCACGCGCCGCCCTCGTCGCTGCTGTAGCTGGACTTGAACCAGTCCAGACCTTCATCACCCGATATTCGAGGCTTGGTATTCACAGCTCTCCCAGCATCTTTTCGACCAAACTCACCGAGTCCTCAGGGGTGAGCGCCTGCGATCGCAGGATCGCATAGCGCATGTTCAGGGCAGAGACCTCCTTGGAACCGGAGTGCAGCACGCTGCCCTTCTGCCCCTCGAAGTAGACCAACCTCTGCTCGTCCTGCGTCTCCACCAGGTACATGGGACCCGCCAGCCCCACGTGGGTCTCGCGCTTCGTCGGCATGACCTGAAGGTCTACGTTGCGCCGTTCGGCGACCTGCAACAGGTGCCTCAACTGCCCGCGCATTACTTCCTTGCCGCCGATCCACCTCTCCAGCGTGACCTGCTCGATCACAGCGCTGATCACCGGGATCGGGTTCCGTTCCAGCAGCCGCTGACGTTCCATCCGAGCAGCCACCCGCTCCTCGATCTGCTCCTCGTCGAGGATCGGCCGACTGCTGCGGAACACCGCGCGCGCGTAGTCCTCGGTCTGGAACAGACCGGGGATGACGTGGTTCTCGTAGATCCCGAGCTGGGCACACTCCGCCTCGTAGCGTTCGTACGCCTCGAACCAGTCCGGGAATTTGTTCTGCACAATGTGCTTCGCCGCCTCCCGTAGCAGCCCTCCCCCATCGCACAGCTCCTCCGCCGCATCGATGAGCTTGATCGACGGCTGGCGCCGTCCCTGCTCCACCGAGCAGATCATGTCCACCGAGTACTTCGCCGCCTCGGCGAGTTGCTCTCTGCTCACACCCGCGCGTCTGCGCACCGCTTGCAGTACGACGCCGAACATCCGCATCGTCGCGGACTTGGACCGCGCTTGCCTGCCGTCCGACATGCTTCTCCTTCCGGCCTTCCCCAACAACGGCGTACCGAACCCGGGGTCGCCCCCCAGTCACTGGTCAGGCTAGGCACGATCACCCATCGTGTTCGGCGTGAAAGACGAAACTCACCCGCCAACCTCAACAATTGCCTTCCGTCCAGAGTGGATTCCGCTGGCAGGACACCATCTCTGGCGCTGCGGAGTGCACTTCGACGCGGTGCGCGCCCAGGGCGTGCTCGGGGAACAGTTCGCCCTTCAGCTCATCGAACGCGCCGCGCCCGACCCGGGGCCGGTGGTGTGCGAGGCGAAGGGGTTCCGCTGGACGTACTTCCTGCTGCCGCCGGGCACGGCGAGGCAGTATCCGTGGCCCACGGGCATCCAGTGGTTCAGCGGAAAACACACCGTCGCGTACATCGGCGTGCCCGCGCTGACGGGCAACACCTGGCCCCTCCTCTGGTACTCGCGGCCGACGCAAGCGGCGCCGTTCGTGGACCCGAAGACGCTGCACAACGTCATGGATCCGGCCGGACTGGCTTGATCGACTGACGGTAGGTTGCCGAGCGTGACCACGAATTCGAACAGACGTCTCCCGTCCCGGCGGGCCTTCCTCCTCACCGCGGCGGGCGGCGTGCTCGGCGCCGGTGGCTACGCGGGGTGGGAGGTCTTCCGGGACAGGGACGTCGCCGCCCCGCCGCGACGGGCTGCGCGGTGGACCTTCAAGGCGAGCGACGACCTGAAGTTCGGCATGGCGGACGACGGGAACGGTCGTCTCTTCGCCGCCACGGGCTATCACGCCGGCCTCCTCGCGCTGGACGCCGCCGACGGGCGCGGTCGTTGGCACAAGAAGTTGGGTGAGGGGCCGTGGCAGGTCGGTCCCCTGACCGTCGCCGACGGCACGCTCTACGTCGTCGACGCCGCCGGCATCATCGACGCACGCCGGGCGGACGACGGAGGTCTTCTGTGGTCGACCGGTCCGGTCGGCACGGGGCCGACGGCCGGCAAGCCGGTGGTGCTCGGCTCCACCGTCTGCGTCTCCCTGAGCCGGAACACCGACGACGAAGCGCCCGGCGGACCGGGAGTCCTCTGCGGCCTGGACACCGCCGCCGGGAAAGTCCGCTGGACCGCTCCGGCCTCCGGGATCGTCCAGCCGCTGCCCGGGCAGGACCTCCTCCTCGCCCGTACCGGCGAGCTCACCGGCACGAGCCCCGACGCCCGTCCCGTGGGCGCGCTGGACCCGCTGACCGGCGCGGCACGCTGGCAGGCCCCGGCATCCGGGGACAGGGACACGATCGCCCTCGCGCCGGACGGCGGCACCGTCTACCTGCTCGACGAGGGGCACCGGCTCTGCGCGTACGACGCCGCGACGGGCGAGCGGCGGTGGCGGACGCCCGCCATGGACGGCGTGATCACGGCTGCCGAGGACGGCGGCAGCGTGTACGTGTGCACCTACCGCGGTGATCTCGCCGCGTACGACGCCAGGAACGGTGGCCGGCGCTGGCGGAGGACCGTGGCCAAAGGCTTCTGCCGCCCTGCCGTCGCCCAGAGCGGCGGGCGCCTCTTCGTCACCTCGTCGGAGACATACGGCTCCGACGGGCTCTTCAACATGGGGAGCGGCAGGGGCGGCTATGTGCTGGCCCTGGCGGCGGACAACGGCAAGGAGCTGTGGCGCGTGGACCGCCTCGACACGTGCTGGTCGGCGCCCAAGGCCGTCGGTGACGACGTGATCGTGACGCACACCTCGGGCTGGTGGTCGTACGACGCCCGTACCGGCGAGCCCCGGTGGCGGCTGACCGGGGTGTCGTCGATCGTGGACGAGCCGCTCGTCGCGTCGGGTGTCCTGTACGGGCTGTCCGACGATGGGGTAGTGGCCCTGCGGATCTGACCCGGATCCGATCGCGGATCCGACGCGGACCTGACCCGGTTCTGGCGCGGATCCGACCCGACGAGCCGGGCAACCCGGTCCGTCCGGCTCACGCCTCCCGGGCGCCTCAGGAGCCCGCGGCCCGCATCCTCATCGGGCCGCCGATCTCGGCGGCCATGACGCGGCCGGCTTCCTCGGCGAGCTGTTCCTCCGGGGCCATGACGTCCGTGTCGAGGCCGTCGAGCTCGGCGAGCGGCTGGTCGAGGCGGACGTGCGCGACGAGCGACTGGAGGGCACGCAGACAGGCGGAGGCGGTGGGTCCCCAGTTGGAGAGGTAGGAGAACTGCCACCACCACAGGGCCTCGCTGACGCGGCCGTCACGGTAGTGGGCCATGCCGTGGCGGAGGTCGGTGATGATGTCGGCGAGGTCGTCGGAGATCCGGGAGGCGACGGGCGCCGTGCGCGGGACGTAGGGGTCGAAGACCTCGGAGTAGACGTCCACCGGGTCGAGCATGGTGGCGAACCGCTCGCGGAGCTCGTCGACGTCCGGCTCGGGGCCGACGTCCGGCTCGTAGCGCTCGTCGGGGACGAAGTCCTCGTGTGCGCCGAGGCGGCCGCCGGTGAGGAGGAGCTGGGAGATCTCCAGGAGCAGGAAGGGCACGGCGCTGTCGGGTTCGTCGCCTCGGGAGACCTCGGTGACGGCCACGATGAAACTCTCGATCGAGTCCGAGAGCGAGACGGCGAAATCGTCCGGATCGCGTTTGGCGTCGTGCAGCGTTGCGTCAGACATCGAGAAGTCTTCTCCCTTCGAAGGCACGGCCGAGCGTGACCTCGTCGGCATATTCAAGATCTCCACCCACGGGCAGACCGCTGGCCAGCCGGGTGACCTTCAGCCCCATGGGCTTCACCATGCGCGCGAGGTACGTGGCGGTGGCCTCGCCCTCGAGATTGGGGTCGGTGGCCAGGATCAGCTCGGTGACCGTGCCGTCCGCGAGCCGCGCCAGCAGCTCGCGGATCCGCAGGTCGTCCGGGCCGACGCCCTCGATGGGGCTGATCGCCCCGCCGAGCACGTGGTAGCGGCCGCGGAACTCACGCGTCCGCTCGATGGCGACGACGTCCTTGGGCTCCTCCACGACACAGATGACCGAGAGGTCGCGGCGCGGGTCCTGGCAGACCCGGCAGCGCTCCTCCTGCGCGACGTTGCCGCAGACCGCGCAGAAGCGGACCTTGGCCTTCACCTCGGTCAGGGCGTGGGCGAGCCGGCGGACGTCGGCGGGCTCGGCCTGAAGGATGTGGAAGGCGATCCGCTGCGCGCTCTTGGGACCGACGCCGGGCAGCCTGCCCAACTCGTCGATGAGGTCCTGGACCACGCCTTCATACACGGATCGGGTTCTCCTTCTTCGTCTTCGCCGTCAGTTTGCGGGCGTCTTCAGTTTGCGGTCGTCAGAACGGGAGGCCCGGGATGCCGCCGCCGCCCAGGCCCTCGGCGAGGGGGCCGAGCTTCTGCTGCTGCATCTTCTGGGCGGTGTCGTTGGCGTCGCGCACGGCGGCCACGATGAGGTCCGCGAGGGTCTCGGTGTCCTCCGGGTCGACGGCCTTGGGGTCGATGACCAGGTTCTGGAGCTCGCCGGCACCGGTGACGGTGGCCTTGACCAGGCCGCCGCCCGCCGTGCCGTCCACGAGGGTGCGGGCCAGCTCCTCCTGGGCCTTGGCGAGGTCCTGCTGCATCTTCTGGGCCTGCTGGAGCAGCTGCTGCATGTTGGGCTGACCACCGGGGAACACGGTTTCGCTCCTGGCTCTCGACGACTGACTGCTTCGGTAGCCCGAGCCTACGTGCTCACCGGGCGGTACGCCCTACGCCGCAGGAAGGAGAACGCGCGCGTGGGTGCGTTTTGCGCTGCACGCGCTCCTGACCTGCGACTTTGCGGCGCCGGTGAGCTACTTTCCGCCGGTTTCCCGTGGCCTGTTCATCGCCTATTCGTTGGCGATTTCCTCGATGACGGTCGCTCCGAGCTCGCGCACGATCAGATCGTGGCCGGTCAGGGCGGTGTCGTCGAGGTCCGGGTCGTCCTCGGCGGGGATGTCGTCCTCGGGGGCGACGGGCGGGGCCTCGGGCTCCTGGCCGCCGTACCGCTGCGCCGGGCCGGAGGCCGGGGCCGCCGAGGGGGCCGGACGGGCCTCCGGGGCGGGGGCTGCGGGCTGCGGGGTGGGGGCGGGAGCGGCCGGGGCGGGGGCCTGCGGGCGGGTGTAGGCGGGGGCCGGGGCGGCCGCGGGGGCGCCGTAGCCGCCACCGCCGCCGAAGCCACCGCCGGAACCGCCGAAGCCGCCGGAGCTGCTGCCGGGCGGGGTGGCGCCGCCGGAGGGGTCGACGATCAGCTCGGTCTTCCACTGGAGGCCGAGGTCGCCGAGGGCCTGCCGCAGGACGTCCTCGCTGCCGCTGTTGGCGAAGCTGTCGCGTGCTCCGGCGTTGGAGAAGCCGACCTGGAGCGTGATGCCGTCACAGCCGGCGACCTGGGCGTTCTGGCTGAGCAGGATCCAGGTGAAGCGGCGGCGGTTCTTGACCGTCTCCAGGATGTTGGGCCAGAGCTGGCGCGCCTGGCTCGCGTCGCCCTGCGGGGCGCCCGTAGGCGCGCCTGCGGGCGCGGCGGGGGCCGCGGGCGCGGCGGGCGCGCCGGGTGTGGCGCCCGTGGGCCAGGCACCGGCCTGCGGCGCACCCGCCGACGGGGCCGAGCCGGGCGCGGCGGCGGTGGGCCAGGACCCGGGCGCGGAGCCCGCCTGGGCCTCCTGCGGGGCGGCGGCCGTCGTCGGCCAGGCACCGGTCTGCGGAGCGTTCGCGGCCGGAGCCGGAGCCGGGGCCTGAGCCGGGGCCTGAGCGGCCGTCGGCCAGGCGCCGGCCTGCGGGGCGGGGGCGGCAGGGGCCTGGCTCTGGGCCGGAGCGGCGGCCGCACTCGCGCCCTGAGCAGCGGTAGCGGCCCCACCGGCGCCCTGGCCGGCAGGAGCGCCCGGCCCGCCCTGGGCCGGAGCAGCGGCGCCGCCCCCGGTCACGGCCGCACGTGCCGCCGCCGGACCGGACAGACCGGCACTGGCGCCGGCAGCGGGGGCAGGGACGTGGGCGTCCGGCCCCGGGACGTAGCCCACGGCCGTACCGGGCGGTGCGGGCGTGAACGCCGCCGCCGTGGTCGCCGCGCCGCGCTCCAGGCGGTCGAGACGGGCCCGTACGGACCGTTCGTCCTCGAAGGCGGCGGGCAGCAGCACGCGTGCGCAGATGAGCTCGAGCTGGAGGCGCGGGGAAGTGGCGCCGCGCATCTCGGTGAGGCCCTCGTTGACCAGGTCGGCGGCGCGGCTGAGCTCGCCGGCGCCGAAGACGGAGGCCTGGGCCTGCATGCGTTCGATGACATCGACGGGGGCGTCGATGAGGCCCTTCTCGGCGGCGTCCGGGACGGCGGCGAGGATCACCAGGTCGCGCAGCCGCTCCAGCAGGTCGGCGACGAAGCGGCGGGGGTCGTTGCCGCCCTCGATGACGCGGTCGACGACCTCGAAGGCCGCGGCGCCGTCGCCGGCCGCGAAGGCGTCCACGACGGCGTCGAGGAGGGAGCCGTCGGTGTAGCCGAGGAGGGACGTGGCCATGGCATACGTCACACCGTCGTCGGCGGCGCCGGCCAGGAGCTGATCCATGACGGACATCGAGTCACGCACGGAGCCGGCGCCGGCGCGGACGACCAGCGGTAGGACGCCGTCCGCGACGGGGATCTTCTCCTGCTCGCAGACCTCGCCCAGGTACTCACGGAGGGTGCCGGGCGGGACGAGCCGGAAGGGGTAGTGGTGGGTACGCGAACGGATCGTGCCGATGACCTTCTCGGGCTCGGTCGTCGCGAAGATGAACTTCAGATGCTCCGGGGGCTCCTCGACGACCTTCAGCAGTGCGTTGAAGCCCGCCGAGGTGACCATGTGGGCCTCGTCGATGATGTAGATCTTGTAGCGGCTGGCGGCGGGGCCGAAGAAGGCCTTTTCGCGCAGCTCACGGGCGTCGTCCACACCACCGTGCGAGGCGGCGTCGATCTCGATGACATCGATCGACCCGCGACCGTTGCGGGCGAGGTCGACGCAGGAGTTGCACTCCCCGCACGGCGTGGGCGTGGGGCCCTGCTCGCAGTTCAGGCAGCGGGCGAGGATGCGCGCGCTGGTCGTCTTGCCGCAGCCGCGCGGGCCGCTGAACAGGTACGCGTGGTTGACCCTGTTGTTCCGCAGGGCCTGCTGCAACGGGGCGGTGACATGCTCCTGCCCGATGACCTCGGCGAAGGACTCGGGGCGGTAGCGGCGGTAGAGCGCGAGGGACGACACACCTACGACGATATCGGGCCCCACTGACAAGTGGCCTCCGTCACAGATTCCCGGCCCGCACCAGGGCCCGCACCCCGCCCCGCGCCGGACCCGCCAGGCCCCGGAAAACACAAGGGCCCCTCACGTACCCGCCAGAGCCCACTTACCCTTGCTGCCTTCCGGCCCTGGGGGAGTTGGGTGAGATAGCGCCACGTGAGGGGCTTGCCCCCAGCGTAGCGGATCGCCGGGGGTGCTCGGCCACCCCTCGACCTTCCCCACCCCCTCCCGCCCCCTCCGGAGAGCACGTGTTCGCGAGCACCCCTCGGAGTCTTGTATTGTTTGCCCCGGAGGATTCGCCTAGAGGCCTAGGGCGCACGCTTGGAAAGCGTGTTGGGGGCAACCCCTCACGAGTTCGAATCTCGTATCCTCCGCCAGTGCCTCACCGGGCACGACTCGAAGGGCCCCACCGTTCGCGGTGGGGCCCTTCGACGTTCGTGGTTGCAGTTTTGGTTGCAGTTGCCGCTAGCGGCCGTTCAGGACGGCGCGGCAGACGCTGCAGAACATGGCCGCATCACGCCCGTACCGCCGCATCAGCTGTCCGCACTCGGCACACGGCCCCAGCTCCCACGGCGGGCACCCCAGCGCGGCGGAGGCCGCAGCGCGCTCGACCGGCGTGATCAACGGACTCATAATCCGCTGCGCAGGCATCCGGGCCAGGGTGAAGCCTCCGGTCGGCTGGCCCAGGTCGCGGACGGGCCGTGCGTCGCTGACAAACCGGCCCTCCTCGCCCGCCCGACACGTCCGATCGATCTCCTGTTCGGCGAAGGTGATCTCGTCGTCCTGCTCCTGGGGCTCCGCCGTCGGCAGGGGATCCGTCTGTCCGGTCATCTCCTGCCAGAGCCGGCAGTCGGCCGCCGGCACCCACATGTGACGCCCGGCACGACCGCCGCCCCGGTTCGGCACGTAGACCGGCACGCTGTCCCCCGTCGCGCTCGACAGCACCAGGTCTTCCAGCTGCACCGCCTTCTTCTCGGGGTGACAGAGCGCGGGCAGGAACCACTCCGAGTGAAGCTGCTCACAGTGGCCTGCGCCGTCGGTGACGGGACAGATGCGAGGGCTGCTGGGGGCGCACTTCCACGTCTGGAGGTACCGGTACCCGCCGCGGATCACCATCTCCCTGCCGCCCGCGATCTCCTTCCACGGCATGTCGTCCACGCGCGCCCAGGGCGCGCGGTCGATCAGGGACGCCGTGCGGTCCTTCGCGACCCACAGAGGCGTGACCCGGTTCTGCACCGCATTGACCGACCGGCGGTGCACGCTGCTGGGGCTGAGGTGGTGGTACTGGATCTCCCAGCCGATCCGGATTCCTCCGGGACCGGTGACCAGCGCGTCCGAGATGCTCCGGCGGTTCGCGGTGGGCACCTCGGCGTCGGCCTCCAGGCCGTAGCGCGAGGCGGTCTCCACGATCCGCTCCTTGGTGGCCTTGTGCTGCTCGCTCTCGGCCGGTGTGGCCCTGTGCGTGACCGGCAGGTGGGAGGCGACCAGGGGCCGACGGCCTCCGACGCGCCCTCGGCGGATGAACATCCACGGCGACTTCCCGCCCGACTCGGACGCGCACTCGCGACCGTCGTGATGCGCGAGGCATTCGAGCAACTGCGGGTCGCGCTCGGCGACGCTCGCGGTGATCTCCCGTAACAGATCGGGACGCCCCGGATGACCGAGGTCAGGCAGTGACAGATTGATCGCTATGCCATATCCGGTGTGCCACACCCCATTTGCCATCTCTCCACGATAGAAGCCGGCACTGACACTCAACAGGCCGTGGAATCAACGGAGATGCCCCCGAATGCACCCACAGGCGGCGCCCTTAAAAACGGACTGGCCCCTGCCGATTTCGGCAGGGGGCCAGTCGGTGTGGCTCAGATCCCTTGGGATGCTTGGGTGTGGACGGGCCAGAGGAGCCCGCCAATCTTGTCGGCGGTGTCCTGGAGCACCCGCCCGGTGAGGTGCTGGTAACGCCGTCGCATACGAGCGGACTTGCCCGGTTCCCAGCCCATGATGGCGTCGACGATGGCATCGGGGACGCCGAGGATGAGCAGGACGGTGGCGGCGGTGTGCCGGGCGTCGTGCAGTCGGCCATCGCGGACGTCGGCGGCCTTCAGCAGGTCCTTCCACTTGTGGTAATCGGTGTTGGGGTTCAGCGGCTCGCCCGTGGGCGAGGTGAAGACGTAGCCCTTCTCCACCCACAGGTCGCGCGCGATGCGGCGTTCCCGGTCCTGTTCCTCTTTGTGCCGTCGGAGCAGCTTCATCAGCTCCTCCGGGATGCCGATGGGCCGCTTCCCCGCGCGGGACTTGGTGTCCTTGGTCTCGCGCCGGGTGTTGATCCTCTGGGGGCAGTAGCCGAGCTTGCGCCCGCAGCGGTTGCCGCAGCCGTGCTGGTACCGGGGGCGGAGCCGGCCTCGGCTGACGCGGATCACCCCCGCCTCCCAGTCGACATCGGTCCACTGGAGACCGAGCACCTCGCCCTGCCGGAGACCGAGGGCCAGAGCGATGACCCAGCGGGCGGTGTTGCGGTGTCGCTCGGCCTCCAGCAGGATCCGCTGGACCTCCTCGACGGAGTACGGCTCGACCTCCTCCTCTTCGAGGCGGGGCGCCTTGGCGATGGTGGCGGGGTTGACGGTGATGTGGCGGCGGCGTACGGCCTCGTTCAGTGCGGCCCGCACAGTCCGGTGTGCCTGGTGGGCCGTGCCCGCCGCACTCCCGTTGTCCCGCATCTTCTTGTAGAAGCGCTCCAGGTGCTCGGGCTCCAGCTTCGCCAGCCGGTGGGCGCCGAGACCGGGGGTGAGGTGGTGGTAGACGGCGACGCGGTAGCCGTCGATGGTGTTCTCGGAGACGTGCAGGGCGGCGATGTTCTCCACCCAGTGGGCGAGCCAGGTCTGGACCGTCCAGGTCTGTCCGGCCTTGCGGACGTTTCCGGCGTCGCGCTGCCGCTCCAGTTCGCGGACCTTCTTGGTGATCTCGGCGCGGGTCTTGCTGGTGACGTGGCGGCGGTCGGTTCTGCCGTCGTCCTTGACGCCGACGGTCACGTAGCCGTGCCAACGGCCGTCCTTCGCCTGGTGAATGGATGAGGCGCCGTTGGGCTGACGAGTCTTCTGCGTCATGTCCGCCGCCCTCAAGCCGCAGTGGCGAGGTCGGCCGGGCCGAGGCGCCGGGCGAGGAACTCGTTCACCGCCTCGGCGGGTATTCGGCGCAAGCTGCCGATCTTCACGGAAGGGATCTCGCCGGTGGAGACGTACTCGTACATCTTGGTGCGGCCGATGCCGACGCGGCGGGCGGCTTCGGCAACGGTGAGCCCGACGAGGGTGGGGTCGCCGTGGGAGTCGGCCCGCTCGGCCATCAGCGTGCGGAGGTTCTCCTCCGGGACGCCGAGCAGGTGCGCGATCTGGGCCAGGGGAAGCTGGTTCTGGGGCAAGGGTGTTCCTCATCCCGGCAGGGCATGTGCGGCGGCAACCCCGGCCGTGCCGGTTGTGATCGTTCAGGGATGGGCGGTTCAGGTGATGCAGAGACGCTGCCGCCCCGGCGTTCGTAGCGCCGGAGGGGCAGGTGAAGGGGGGTTACTCCGCTGCGGGCGGCGGGGAGGCGTGCTCCCCGAGCCAGCTGCGGAGCTTGGACCGCATGGCCAGGTGGCGCATGTAGTCGGTGCCGGAGGCAGCGGCGACTTCGTGGGCGAGCAGGGCCTTGACCATGTCCTGCTGGTCGGGGTGGTCCTTGGTGTACTCGTCGAGTTCGGCGGTGAGGCGGTCCAGGGCCTTCCCCATGTCCCGCCACTCCTTCCACGCCTCGACGTACTCGCCGACGAGCCTGCGGACGTGGGCGTTCGCCACGTGCCCTGGCGGGCCGGAGAGGTCTTCGAGGGTGATGTCGAAGACCTTGCAGAAGCCGAGCGCCTCGTCGAGGTTGACCCGGCGGCGCGGCTTGCCGCTCTCGATCCGCCAGATCGCGGACTGGTTCACCGGGTGGCCGGCCTCGGCCATGCGCTCGGCCAGCTTGCCCGTGCTCCAGCCGCGGACCTCGCGCTCCAGCTTGATGCGCTCGGCCACGTTGTTCTCCGGCAGGGGCCGCTCGGGGCCGGCACGGGCCGCGCCGTCTCCACTGCTCACTGCTCGCACCTCCTCAAGCCGGGTCAGGGGCACCGGACCGCTGCGGCCCGGGGTGAACAGCTAAAGCTATTTCGCTTCCGAATGCAAGTCGAGTGGGAGCGAATCAGATGGGGTACCGTTGCCGTCCGGCGCCGAACAGCGCCGGACAACAAAGCAGCCCCCGGCGCTACGAACGCCGAGGGCTGAAGCAGAAACCTCAACGACCGCCCATCCCTGAACGATCAACCGGCCCGGCCGGGGTTGCCGCCCCTTGATGGCCTGCCGGGTGAGGAGTTTCCTTGACCCACCCTACGGCCCCGCCGCCGGACATGCCATCCCGTCCGGCAGCGCGGGACGGGGCACCCGGCCTCGGCATACCCTCTGTGCCCCCGCACAACGCGGAGGCCGAGCAGGCGGTCCTCGGCTCCTGCATGTACGACCCCGGGGTCGTGGACGAGGTCCGCGCCGTCCTGGACGGAAGCGACTTCTACCGGCCCCACCACGAGACGATCTGGCACGCACTCCTCACCCTGCGCGCGGCCGACGCCCCGACCGACCCGATCGCCCTGGGCGAGCATCTCGCCGGCACCGGCGACCTCAACCGCGTCGGCGGACCCTCCTACCTCCACCAGCTGGTCAGCGGCATGCACGCGGGCGGCAGCGCCGCCTACTACGCCGGAATCGTCCGCGAGAAGGCCGGACTGCGCCGCCTGCAGCAGACCGGCGTCCGCACCATCCAGCGCGCCCAGGAGCCCGGCGCCGACCCCGACGAGATCCGTGCCGCCGTCGAGACAGAGCTCCGCGACGAACGGGAGAAGGCACTGGCTTCCGGCCAGGGTCGGCTCTCCCGCTACATCGTCGACGGCTGGAAGTTCGTCACCGAGACCGGCGCCGACACCGAACCCCTGTGGGGCACGCGAGAGCAGACCGTCTGGTCCTCCGGCGAGAGCCTGATGATCGTCGGACCTCCCGGCGTCGGCAAGACCACCCTGGCCCACCAGGTCGTCCTCGCCCGCCTCGGCCTCCACGACACCGTCCTGGACATGCCCGTCAGCCCCAGCAAGCGAGTGCTCTACCTGGCCATGGACCGGCCCAAGCAGATCGCCAAAGCGATGGCCCGCCGCGTCACCCCCGACCACCAGGCCGCCCTGCGCGACCGCCTCGCCGTCTGGCAGGGCCCCCTGCCCACCACGCTCGACAAGGAGCCCGACCTCCTCGCCGACCTCGCCGCCGCCCACCAGGCCGACACCATCGTCATCGACAGCCTCAAGGACGCCGTCAGCACCATGGTCGACGACAGCCTCGCGGTCGCCTTCCACAACGCCCGCATGCGCGCCCTGCGCAACGGCGTCGAGGTCATGGAACTCCACCACCAGCGCAAGGCCACCGCCGACGCCCCGCGCGGCCAACGCCCCACCCTCGACCGCGTCTACGGCTCCACCTGGATCACCTCCGGCGCCGGAAGCGTCCTGTTCATCGCCGGAGAAGCAGGCGACCCTGCCGTCACCCTCCACCACCTCAAGACCCCCACCGGCGAGATCGGCCCCCTCCAGCTGATCCACGACCACACACGAGGCACCACCAGGATCGACCCCGCCCTCGACCCGTCCCAGCTCCTCGCCGCCCACCCCGGCGGCATGACCACCCGCGACCTGGCCACCCTCCTCAGCGGCGAGGCCACACCCACCCGCGGCGCCGTCGAGAAGGCCCGGCGAGCCCTGGACAGGCTGGTGGCGAAGGGCAAAGCCACCAAGAGGGAAGGCACCGCCGGCGGGAGCGGAGGCGGCCAGCAGGCCCGCTACTACTCCGCACTGCGGCACATCAGCGCCGTCTCATAGGACCCGCCGACAATCCAGGCGGCCGAGGCAGAAAAACCACGCTTCGGCCGCCAGTGCACTTCCCGTGGGCGGGCCTGCGGCTGGGACCCGGAGCGTACACAGGACCGTACACGCACCCCCTCCCAACTACCCCCGGCAAAAAGCGTTCACACCGTCCACGGACAACACGAAACCCGCAGGTCAGACGATCACGGCACCGTACACGCCGTGCACGCGCCGAAGCGTTCACGCGCTTGCCCCCTCTTAAGAAGGGGGCAAGCGTGTACGCCCCCTCCGTGAACGCCCCACAGGCCCGTCTGCAACCACCAAAAACACCGGCCCCAACCACCCCCAAAACCGGTCCGCGCAGACCGCACCGGTCCGCCCGGACCAGCGGACCAGCGGACCAGCGGACCAGCGGACCAGCGGACCAGCGGACCAGCGGACCAGCGGACCAGCGGACCAGCGGACCAGCACCCAACGCGCCAAGGAGCCCACAGGCTCCCTGGTACCCCGAACCGACACGAGAGAACGATGGCGCCCGACCGAACCACCCCGGCACCCCCCGCCCCCGAATACGAAGCGGCCCAAACAGCCGGCCAGGCCACCGAGCAGAACCGCCCACAGCCCACGGGGCAGATCCCGGGCAGCAGCGACAGCGGCGAGCAAGTTATCGGCGAAGACGCTCTTCGCCGGGCCGCCCGAGGGCGAGCAAGTTGGAGCTTTGGATACTCCCCCGGTGGGGGAGCATCCAAAGTCGCCTCCGCCCCGGGGGTGGCGGAGGCAGGCCGGCGCAAGGGGCGCCGGCCCGAGCTGGGTCACCGGATGGCTGCGGCCACGTGTCGTCGCAGCCGTTCGTCGGTGAGGGCTTCCACATCGCACCAGGCCGCGTCGGTGACCTCTTCGGTCTGGAGGTTGTGGACGTCGGCCGTGGTGCGGAAGAGGAACCGGAAGTCGATGTGCTGGTGGTCGGGCTCGCCCTTGGCGCCGTTCGCCGGGATCGGGTGGACGTCGATGTGGACGGGCCGGTCAGCGGCGGCGGTGACGGCCTCGGCGGGGATGCCGGTTTCCTCGGTCAGCTCACGCAGGGCGGCGTCGAGGAGGGTGTCGTCCTGCGGTTCGAGGTGGCCACCGGGCAAGAGCCACTTGTCCAGCGCGAGGTGGTGGATGTGCAGGATGCTGCCGTCGGGGCGGGTGAGGATGGCGCCGGCGGTGGCGTGGCCGCGGAATTCCTTGCGGCTGGCCAGGTCGGCCCCGTCGTCCAGGAGGGCGAGGACTGGCGCGAGGGCGGGTTTCTCGTCGGGGTGCTCGTCGACGTAGTCGTTGATGGTGGCGCGGATGTGGTCTGCCGTGATGGCCAAGTCGATCACCTGTTGAAGTAGGAGAGCCAGGTCGCCGCAATCGCGGCTCGGTCTTCCGCGCTGACCTCGTGGAGGCCGGGGGCCAGATCGGCGCGGGTGAGCATCCTGATCGCGGCCAGGATCTCGGCCTGGACCAGGAAGATGAAGGGCCCCACGCTCGCGCCGTGCAGGAAATTGACGGCGTCGCCGCCGTTGGCGAGGTAGAAGTAGTGGCCCGTGGTCTGGTAGCGGGTGACGTGCTCGCCGACCATCGTGCGGGTGTAGACGTCCGGCAGAGCGTCTAGCTCCAGCTCGTCCTCCCGCGAGGTGACGGTGGCGACGTAGGCGCCGTTGCGCAGGTGCGGGAAATCCTCGCCCGTAAGGGACCGGGCACCGGTGGCGCAGAGCACTAGGCCGGCCGAGGCCAGGGCGGCCTCGCGGTCGCGGGCGACGGCGAAACCCTGGGAGAGGGCCTGGGTGCGGCGGACGGGGTCGATGTCGCAGACGGTGACCTGGACGCCCTTGGCGTGCAGGAGCCGGGCGATGGAGGAGCCGAGCTTGCCGAAGCCGATCACGAGGGCGGGGCGGCCGTGGAGGATGTCACCGCGGTCGCGCAGGACGGCCTCGGTGGAGAAGACGACGGACTGGCCGACCAGGAAGTCTTCGGGGTCCTTCAGTGGCGAGCGGGCGACCGAGACGGCCGGGCAGGGCAGCTTGTCGAGCTCCAGGTAGCGGCGGTGGCCGTTCTCGGTGTCCTCAATGACGCCGAGGATCTGGCCGGTGAAGCGGCTGTGCAGGTCAGCCAGTGCAGGGGCGAAGTAGCCGCCGACGTCCAGCAGCACTACCGGCTCGCCGACGGCCCGGGCTTCGAGGTAGTCGAGGGCGGTGTCGGGGCCGGTGAACAGCTCGCGGGAGAGGGTGTCACAAAGGGTGGTCTGTTCGACCTCATGCCGGGCGGCGGGGTGGATGGACTTCGGCTTGGGGAGCACCGCCCGCAGCCGGGTCATGGCCGCGACGGCGCGGACGAAGGCGGGCCGCTCGGCCAGTAGGTGAGTGATCAGGAAGGCGGTGGCCTGCTCGGTGGGGGCGAACTGGGCGGCGATCTTGGTGAAGTAGGCGTCCAGCCGGGCGCGCTCGATGGGTTCCATGGCAGTTCCCTCTCGGTTGAGTGTGGGGTCGTGCATGGGCGGCTGGGTCAGGGGGTGCGGGCGAGGCCGAACAGGAGCCGGTCGGCCTCACGGGCCGTATCGAGGTAGGTGTCGAGACGGCTGGCGGTCGTGGACTGCGGCAGTGGGTCCAGGCCGAGGATGAGGACGGCCCGGCCCCGGCGGATGATCAGGTCGGTCCAGCCGGGGCGGATCGGCAAGCGGAGGCCGTAGCGGGAGCCGCCGAACTTCAGCAGGACCCGGCTGCTGATGACGCGCAGGCAGCCGTTGAGGTCGGCGATCGCCTCATGAGCGCCGACGAGGGGGCCGAGGCTGGCGCCGACGTGCCGCATGCGGGTCTCGATCGCGGACGGGGTGTCGTGGCTGGTGCGTCCGGGCGGGTGGGCCAGCAGGATGTGGGCGATGTCCTGCCCGTCCGGACCGGGGCCGGACCACGTCCAGGTGCTGAGCGAGAACAGCAGACTGGGGCCGGGGCCGGTGGAAGGCGCGGGTGCGAGGGGGCGGGTCAGCATGGCGACTCCTGCAAGGCGGGCGCGATGAGGAACCGCGACCAGACGATCTTCCCGGAGGGGTGGAGGGCATCGACGCCCCAGCAGACGGAGAGGGCGGCGACCAAGTGCAGCCCGCGGCCGGAGGTGACGTTGCGGGTGAGGTAGCGGACTTCGGGCCAGCGGGGGTGGTCGTCGTGGACTTCGAGGTGGAGATAGCGACCGTCGATGGCCAGCCGGACCAGGAAGCGTCCGTGGGTGTTGGCGTGGACGACCGCGTTGGTCGCCAGCTCCGAGACACACAGCCGAACGTCGTCGGCGAGGGCGTCCAGGCCCCAGGCCAGGAGAGACTTGTCGGCGAAGTCACGGGCCAGTCCGACCGAGGCGGGCGCCGAAGCGAAGAACCGTTGATCGGACGGGGGCATGGAGGACTTCACGACTCGGCCTCCAGTGCCGGTGCGGACCCGTGGCCGCGCTGCCGGGCCTGGGAGCCGCCGCGGCCGGGGCGCCGACGGTGGACCGGGCCCGGAAGCTCCTTGCGGACCAGCACCAGCCGGGCACCAGTCAACGCGATGCGTTTGCTCCGTGCGGCGGCTATGGCCCTGGGGCCCAGGTGAGAGGCGGAGGGCAGCACGACGCCGTACGTGCCGGGCACTGCCAGCACGTCCATCATCCCTGTGAATGCTGCGGAGTTGACCGTAGTGACACGTTCGGTGAACACGCCGGACAACGAGAGCTCATGTTGCCGGCAGTACTCGGCCAGCGACCCTTTCAGGGCCTCCTCACGGGCTGTGGAGACGTTGACCAGCCGCAGGAAGCCATAGACGACCGGGCCACTGACAAGGCGATGCTCGGTAAGGGGTTCCATGGAGGGGGACCGTCCAAAAGATCGGGGGGGACGAAACAGGAAGGCCGCCCCGAGCAAAGCGAGGCTGTGACCCGCGTGTTGAAGCGTCCTCCTGCTCGGGCGGCGACGAAATGACGCGGTGTTGCACTTGCGTTGCACTTCCATCCCCCCGCATACGTGTTCCGTGCTTGCATGAGCTCTCGGAAGGGAGCGACGCGTGGCGACCGTGCATCACTGGACCGGTCTGGAAGCCCGTGCCCTGCGGCTCGCCCTGCGGATGAGCGTCCGCGCGTTCGCCCAGCACCTGGGCGTCGCCGTGCGGACTGTCTCCAACTGGGACAAGTACCTGTCCGCGACCGAGCCCCGGCCGGACACCCAGGCGATCTTGGACACGGCTCTCGCCCGCGCGGACGCATCCGTGCACTTGCGGTTCGAGACGTTCCTCTCCGAGGCCGGCGGGCCGCCCGCGACCACCCGTCGCGTCAGCTCGGCAGGTCCCAGGGCCTGGGAGTACGAATCGTGGACCGATGACCTGGACCGGGTCGTGGTCGCCTTAAGCCGCCAGAACTTCGCCTTCGCTGACAACCTGCTGGGCCGGTGGCTGAACAGCTTCCGCCCGCCGGAGCTGGACGACAAGGGCCTGTATCTCCTCGCCCGCTCGACCGCTCTGATGGGAGACCTCAAGCGCGACCAAGGCGCTGTGATCGGACCGCTCTCAGCCCAGCACGCGTATGCCGGAGCCCACTCGATCTTCAGCCAGCTCGACATCCCCCGCCGCGTCGCCCAGCTCGACCTCTCCCTAGCCGTCGTGGCTGAGATGTCCGGCCGTTTGGAGAGCGCCGCCCGCCACTATGAACACCTGGCCGTCGACGACCGGCTCGCCCGCCGTGACCGCGCGCGGGCGCGACTGTGGGTAGGTACCGCGCTGAGCAAGGAAGGCGAGCACGACTATGCGGGGCGCGTCATGCTGGCCGCAACCCGCGACTTCGAAGACCTCGGCGAGCCGGACGACTGGTCCGTCGCCCACCAGAAACTCGCCCTCGCCTACCGAGGCGCCGGCGACCTGAGCAAAGCCCTGCACTTCATCGGCGTCGCCCGCAGGACGGGCGTGACCGACTCGCCGATGCAGCGGGTGCGTCTGGACACCGCTCACGGACACATCCTGCTGTCCGACCCTGCCACCCGGGATGATGGCCTGACGGCCCTCGATGCAGCTGCGAAGCTGGCGGCCCAGTACGGAATGAGCCACCAGCTGGCCAGCATCGAGAGCATTCGGACGACCGCCGGGGCGACGAGTCCCGGGCGGCGGTGACCAGGGAGACGCCAGTGACGACGGACATCCAGCGGGCCATCACCGACGACCAGCGCCACCGAGCCAAGCTGATCTGGGACTACCACCAGATGGGCCACCAGCTCCGGCCGACGGACGCCGCGATCGGCCTGGGCAGCCACGACCTGGGCGTCCCCGCGTTCTGCGCCGAGCTGTACCGAGCCGGACTCTTCCCCACCCTCGTCTTCTCCGGCGGCCCCAACCCCACCCGCCCCGGCCACTTCCCTCGGGGCGAGGCCGTGCACTTCCGCGAGCACGCGCTCACCCTCGGCGTCCCGGACGAAGCGGTCTTGCTGGAACCCAAGGCCAGGAACACCGGCCAGAACATCACTTTCGCCCGCGACGTCCTGGCCGCCACCGGCCTGGACGTGAAGACCGTGCTGCTGGTTGCCATGCCTTACATGGAGCGACGCGCGTTCGCCACTGCTCGCAAGGTCTGGCCCGAGGTGGAGGTGTTCTGTGCCTCGGCCTCACTGGAGTTCGACGACTACTTGAAGACGATCGGCGACGAGAAGCTCGTCGTCGACCAGCTCGTCGGCGATCTGCAACGAGTGATCGAGTATCCGAAGCTCGGCTTCGCCATCGAGCAGGACGTCCCGGAGGACGTGCATGTCGCCTACCGATCTCTCCTCGAAGACGGCTTCGACAGCCGCCTACTCAACCCCTGAGCCGCCGCCGGGTGGGCTGTGCGCCATCCACCAGCCCAACTTCTTCCCCCGGCTCTCGACGCTGGCCAAGCTGTTCGCGGCGGACTACTGGATCGTCCTCGACGACGTCCAGTTCGCCCGCCGCGACTACCAGCACCGAGCCCGCCTCGCTCCCCTGGACAATCCGGCCGACCGCCGGTGGCTGTCCATCCCCACCCACCTGCCCCAGGGCCGGAATACGCTGATTCGGGATGCGGTGATGGCCGAGCCCACCCGATCCCGGCAAAGGTCCGCCCGCGTACTCCAACAGCACTACGGGGCCAGCCCCCACTGGCCGACCCTCCAGCAAGCCCTCGTCCCCATCCTGAACGCCTTCACGACCAGCGACCGAACCGCGGCCGTCGCTGAAGCATCCACCCGGGCCCTACTGGACCTCCTCGGCTGGAAGGGCCGCGTCTTCCGCAGCAGCGGCCTTCCGGCCCGGCAGGGACGCTCCCAGCGGCTCGCCGACCTGGCCGCCGCCATCGGAGCCCAAACGTATCTGTGCGGAACCGGAGGTATGCACTACCTGCACCCAGCCCCCTTCGCGGCCCACGGCATCACCGTCATACCGTTCACCACACCGGACACCGGCGTGTGGGAAAGCGGTCGCACGATCAGCGCAGTGCGAGCCCTGATGCAAGTCGGCCGCCACCGCCTGGCCAGCGAATTACGCATGGCAACGATCTGACGCGAGCGTACCCCTGTCCGGACCGATGGCAGGCTGACTCCCGTCATCGGCTCAGGGGCGGCTGGAGCACATCGGATGCGCGCCGAATCCGGCAATGGCTCACGAACACCATCCGGCCTGAACATGGGCACGGAGAATCGTTCCATCAGCGACCAACTCTCCCTATGTCACGGCCCGTTGTCAGTGCCGACGATTACTCTGCTTCACGGCAGGCTCGCTATGTCCAAGCAAGGCAAGGGGTGGCTCGTGCCGGGATTCGACGCGCAGCGATTCTTCGACGTGCGACAGAGACAGTTGATCTACGAACAGGCTGAGGGCCTGTGCCAACGCTGCGACATACCGCTTGGCGCTGGCTGGCACGCAGACCACCGCGTCCCCTGGGCCGAAGGCGGGCCCACGACCGTCGAGAACGGGCAGGCCCTGTGCGAGGCCTGCAATCTGATGAAGGGACAACAGATGCAGTACATGGACAACTTCGTGCCTCGCCCCTTCCAGCGGGAGGTCAGCACAGTCGTCCTCGAAAGCATCAGGGCCAATAAGGACCGCACGATCGTCCTCGCATCCCCTGGGTCAGGGAAGACACTCGCCTATCAGTCGTTGGCCACCCGACTGATCCGTGAAGGGCTGATCGACTACGTGGCTGTCTTCGTTCCCCGTGTAGCACTCGCCCAGCAGTGCGAAACCAGCTGGATGCACAAGGGGCTCGACGGTGCCGTCGGCGGTCTTTGCTTGCTGTTCGACAGCACCAAGCGCCTGGGGATGATCCGCCACAAGATCAGCGACCCCCCGCTGACACATCCGAACGAGCCGGGAAGTGGCTTCGTGGCCACCTACAGCGCGCTGGTCAGCAGCGAGCGCATGTTCATCGAATGGGCCCGCAAGCACGAGGGCCGATTCCTCCTCATCGCCGACGAAGCCCAGTTCTGCGGGGCTGCCGGCGACAAGGAGGACGGCGGCACCAAGGCCGGTGGACTCATCGAACGCGTACACGCCTTCGCACGCCACACGCTGTTGCTGACCGGCACACCCTACCGAGCCGACAATCAGCACCTCATCCTGGCGGACTACGAGCCTGATCCGACCGACCCGCGGCGGATGAGACTGGTTCGCGACGCCGAGGCAACCTACGCTGACGGCATCGCAGAAGGCTACCTGCGCCGGTTCGAGATGCATCTCACCGAGGCCCGCGTTACGCGGCGAACCGTGGGTGCCCTCGATGCCCCTACCGGAGATAACGTCCTGGAATACAACCTTTCGGACGACGGAAGCGAGCTCGTTCCCGTACTGCGGGACGAAAGGATCTGGCAGCCGCTCGTCGACCGCGTCGTCGGAGCCGTAAAGGACAAGCAGAAGTTCAATCCCGCGTATCGGGCTCTCATCTCCTGCATGGGGCAGAACGAAGCGAAGAAGGTCCAGAGGTACCTGCACGAGCGCTACCCCAACCTGCGTGTGGGGCTTGCCATCTCATCCGACACCGGCGCCCCGCAGGAACTGAAGAACTTCAAGCACAAGCCGATGGACATCCTCGTCACCGTGCGAATGGCCTTCATCGGCTATGACTGCCCGGAGATCACTGTTGTCGGAGTCCTCACCCACTACCGCGACGGCGGGCATCTGATGCAGCTCGTCGGCCGCGGGCTGCGAGTGTGGAACAAGATGCCACCGCGGGAGCAGTCCTGCGTGATCGTCGCTCCCGACGACCCCAAAATGCAGGGATTCCTCTCTCTCCTCCGCGACGAGAACGAGCAGGGTCTCAAGCTCTTGGACGAACGCGAGGACCGCGAGGCCGGATCTGAGCCGGTTCAGGAGACGTTGTCGTACGTCGAGGCGGCCGTCGCGACCACGACCAGGGCAGCAGGCAACGAGAGCGAGATGGACGCGGATGAGCTCCAACTAGTGGAGTACATCAAGGCAGCGGTCGACTCAGCCGAAACACCGCTCAAGCTCAAGGACGTCGTCGAGCTCGCTGGGATCATGCTGAAGGCAGCGCCGAGCGTTCCCGAACAGCGCGCCGAGCCGGATGGACCGCCCATCTACGAGCCGCCCAAGACAGAGAGGGAGCAGATCGCCGAGATCAAGGCCCAAACCGCAGAGGCCATCAAGCAGTACCTGTACCAGCGGGGCGTCTCACCCGACTCGCCCGGCTACCAGGAGGCGATGGTGCAGGCGACGAAGCGCGTGAACGATGCCGCCGGCTTCAACGCCCAGCAGGCCAACACGCTGGAGAAGGCCAACAAAAGGCTGCGGGCCGTTCTGAGTGCCCTCAAATAGGAGTTCCCATGTCTGTGCGCGTTGAGTCAAACAGCTATCTGACCGACGAACAACACCGCGTCTACACCCTCCGGGAGGCACTCGAACGGAATGGTGGCACGCCTTCAGGCTTCCTCGAGCTTCTCGCCGTGGTGATCGATGACGAAACCTGGCGAAAGGTCCCGACCGGTGTCAACAGCGACGAGCCATTCGAGGACTTCGCCTCCTTTGTCGAAGCGAAGCCGCCCTTCGGCCTTGGGGCCAAGGTTGCGGATGTGCGCGTCCTTCTTCAGATCAAGCACCCCCATGAGGGCGTCCGCCGCGTCCGCGAGCAGATGGACCGGATGCGAGCTGAGGTCAACAGGCTTCTCGGGATCAGCCCCAGTGAGGACCCAGTCACACGTGATGCTCGCGATTTCGGGGGGTACGCCAAGGCTGGAGGCTGGCTGTTCGGATTGAAGGTCGCCCGTTGCGTGCAGCCGGGCTCAAGCCAGAGAGAAAAGCCCGAATCGTCACCTCACGGCAGTCGCAACGAGGCGACGAAGGTGTCAGCAAATGAATTCGGGCGCCGAGCAGGCTGCTCAGCCAACCGTGTGATGCGCTTCTACCGCGCCTGGTCCCGGGCAGTCGAAGACGGCCTCGTCCCTAGCTTCGAAGACCTGCAGCCGGGAGTCGACATCGACTTGCCCGACGCGGATGCCTGGAGCCAGTACTACACCACCCGTTCCAGCGGTGGGTCCGAGCGTGGGGCGCGAATCACTGCTGCTGCAGAAGCAGAGGGCATCCGCCCCACCAAGGCCCTGGAGGTTGCGGAAAACCCCACGGCGCTGCGCGTGGCCATCCTCTCGGACTCCGGCACTGCAGAGGCAGCCAGGAACGCCCTCATGGATCGGCTGGAGGACGATCTCGATCTCCAAGTCGCGATGGCGAAGCACATCTCTGATACGACCACGCTCAGGAAGGCGGTTGCCGCGGAGACCAAGCGTGCAGGCCAGGTCGAGTACGTTCGAACTGCGCTCGAGGAAGGCGTGATCAAGTCGCCAGCCGGCCAGGTGATTCAGCTCCCCGACGATGTCAAGGCTGAAGCTGAGAAGCAGCTGACACACTCCGACCAGGCTGCGCGGAGCGGCCCCGCCGAGGCTGCTGCGGCATACGAGGTGCTACACCAGTTCGTGGCCCAGTCGGTAGCAAAGAACCCGCAAGTGAATGTCCAAGAACGTAGGGCTGCGTTGCACGGCCGTGTGCGTCAGGCATCCAAGGCATTCGAGCAGCTGAGCCTCGACGAAGTCGGGGAACTGTACGACGAGGAACTAATCGAAAGCCTGGAACAACTCAGCGGGCTCCTCGCGGAGTGCCTCCAAAGTATGAGAGCTGCGGCGCAGCGGCCCCCGCTTCGCGCCTTGAAGGGGGCGTAGCGGACCGTGCGTCGTTCGGGCGGGACGACATGACGTCTGGTGGAATCACTTCGGCGTGCATAGCTGGTCTCAGCTCTGGCCTCATTCGCCTCTGTCCAGCACTGTCCATGCGGAGGCGCCACATGCACTCGACCGCAGGTCAGGGATACTTATGACCTTCGCCAGATGTCCGTGCGAACAGCTGGAAAGCGTGTTGGGGGCGACCCCTCACGAGTTCGAATCTCGCATCCTCCGCAGCCGCCCGGCAGGGCAGGCGAAGGTCCCGACCACTCAGCGGTCGGGACCTTCGCCGTTCCGTGGTTGCCGTTCTGTTCCCGATCTACGCCCCTCGCCCCCTCGGATGGCCGAGGCCCTGCAGGCGTCACAGGCCATCGTCGCGCTTCGCCCATAGCAGCGCATCAGCTGCCGTCTTCAGCAGCCAGTTCCGGTTCATCAGGCCATGGGCAAGGAACTGCCAATCTCGCACAGCCCAAACGTGCGGGACAGGCTCGGGAGAGCCGCCGGAAATCGCCTTCTCGGGCCGCATCCATCACTCCCAGCACGGTACGCCTACACCGATTCCCGCACCGGAATTCGTCACCCGGATCTCCCGAGCCAAGAGCCGCCACCGCCCAAACGGGCATCACCCGGGCTGCCAAGTCTCACGACGAGACTCGGCTCAGGCCCCCGTCGAGAGCTCGGGACGCGCGTCGAGGGCGGTCCGACAGACGGCTTCCTGCACGTCCGTGTAGGCCAGCAGATAGACGACCCGGATGCGCGACGCCGGATGGGCTTCAAAGTAGCTCATGGTGGCCGCCAGCAGGGTGTCCACGGTGCAGTGCAGATCGCTGTTGCCTCCGCCGGTTCCCAGCAGTGGCACGACGACCGAGCGCAATGGCTCCCCAGCCTCGGCAAGCCGGTCAACCTCAGCCAGGATATTGCGGGCGCACCGCGCCAGGTCCATCACCTGACGGTAGCCCGAGCCGGGTTCCCCCTCGACCGCGGCAACATGCACGATCTTCCGAACCTGATGGCTCTCCAGCAGCTCGCCCGGCCCGGTGACCAGCACCTGGCCCGCCGACACGTACTGCCGCCCGTCCATCCGCTCGGCGAGTTCCTTAGCGATGACGTCGTCGACCATATGCCCAGCGTCATCCCGGCGCCCCCCGTGGTAGCGGATCGCAGCGGAGACAGTCGGCTCGTCGACGCGGGACATCTCCATGCGTGTGTTCTCTGGATTGACCCACACGTCGACGCCGAGCACATTCGCAAGATTTCCGGTAACCACGCCGATACGGTGCCGCCTACTGCCGCGCAGGGGGACCTCGTACCGGGTGGACTGCGCGAGCGGGCGCTGGCCTTCCCTCGTAGGATCCTCGGCTGCCAACTGCCGCCGCAGAGCCGTGTTCTCGCGCTGGGCCTTCTTCAACTGGGCAGTCAGTTCATCCCGTCGGCGGGTCTTCGCGAGCCAAGTGAAAGAGATCAACATGAAGAAGGCGGCGAAACCCGCCGCACCGCTGAGGCCGAACCCCAACGCCCTGCCCTCCGTCAGCGAAGCCGGAAAGATCGAGAACAGGAAGAGCGCCGCAGCGAGCGAGTACAGGAGGACGGAAGGGAGTTGAAGGGCGTACTGCCGTTCGGCTCGGTTCGGCGCGGACGACCAGATCTGCAGAGCGATGCCGGTGACGGTGAGGATCGCCGTGATGGCGAGCTGCAACGGACTCAATGGTGGCGTCCCCTCCGCCTCGGACCGACACGAGCCAATCATAAGTCCCTCCGCCCTCTGGGGTGTTCCGCGCACTCAAGCCGTTCAGAGGTGGCTTGAAATCATTCGTGTGGCGGAGGAGATGCACCTCCCCAGTCGCAGTGGTTGGATCGGTTCATGGGTCCTATCGACTTCGGTGATATCACCGACCTCAAGATCCGCCTCCAGGTCTTGGCCGAGGAGGCCGATCGTCGCCTTGTCACCGTGTTCGGTTCGGGGATCAGCAGCGAGGTCCTCCCCGGCGTCCCCCAGCTCACGGACATCTTCCGAGACCATGTGCCGAAGGCAGGCCTGGCCCGGTTCGACGCGACCGTCGCAGACGCCCCAGACCCCGGCGTCAGATACCAGAGCGCGGCAGCAGTTTTGACCAGGCAAGCAGGTGAGCACACAGTCATGCGGGCGATCCGGACGGCTGTGCTCCAGGCATGCCCCGACGTGCCTGAGAAGGACGTGGCGGAGGTTGCTCGGGACGAGGAGCGCTGCCGGGAGCACGCAAGGACGGGGAACTGGCTCATTCCTCGCGGGTACCAGCGGTTCGCTCAGTTCTTCGCATCGCTGAGCGGGCGGGTACGGGGCCCGATCATCACCACGAACTTCGACCCGCTGATCGAGATCGCCCTCGGCCAGGCTGGTGTTCCCGCAGTCCCCATCCCCATCCCGACCGACACCACCCCCACAATGCAGCAGCTGCAGGAAGTCAACGCCCAGCCCGTGCTGCACATCCACGGCTACTGGACCGGCTTGGCGACGAGCAACGTCCCGACGAGGATCACCTCCGACCGCCCCGGACTGGACGATCTGCTGAGGAGGCTACTCACTAACTCGGTCGTACTCGTCGTGGGCTACAGCGGGTGGCTCGACGGCTTCATGAGGGGCCTGCGCAGCCAGGTCCTCAACAACAAGGCTGACCTGCTGGAGGCCGAGGTTCTCTGGGCCGCGTATGAGACGGATGCCGCCGCTGTGACGAGCGGCGTTATCGGTGACTTCGTGGAGGCACCCGGCTTCAGCCTCTACCTCGGCGTCGACGGACACGAGCTGTTCACCGACAAGCTGGAGCGGCACGAGGCGGAAACCGAGGAGACCTCTTCTCCCTACGGGTACTCGCGAGTGCCGCGCATTTTGGCCGACTCGGCCTCGTACCAGCCAGGGGCCTTCGCAGAGGGCAGCCAGCCGGTGTGGGCGGACGCCGCGCCTGGCTGCTGGCCTGTCCTCAGCTCAACGGTCTCCCTGGAGCAGAAGGTGGTCGAGTGCCTACGGGTCGGCGGTGGCGGCGGCGCGGTGGCCATCGGCCCGCTCGGCGAGGGCAAGTCCCTGGCCCTGCGCCAAGTGGCGCACGCGGTGGCGGGCTCACGACCGGAGTGGAACGCGCTGTGGCGGGAACCGGGCGCGCCGGTGTTGACCAAAGAGTGGCTGAACGACGTTCGTGCGGCCGGGAAGACCCTGATCTGCGTCGACGAGGCCGACCTGATCATGGACGACATGGTGTCCACGAAGGACGTCTGGGCGGCGGAGGGGTCAGGCATCGCTTTTCTGCTTGCCAGTCACGACCGGCTGTGGTGGCAGGGCGCTGGTTCGACACTGCGACCGTGGATCGATGACGTTCTGTTCCACGGCATCACCGACGGCGACGCCAGGAACATCGCCCTTACCTGGCAGGAGCTTGGGCTGCTGCCAGGCGGGAGCCCAGAGGTCGAGACCGTCGCGGAGCGGCTCACGACGTCGGCCGGCGTCATGGCCGCTGAGAGCAACACGCTCTTCGGAGCGGTTCTCGACGTCCGGTACGGGGCGGATCTGGGCGCCCGTGTGGAGGATCTGGTGCGCAAGCTGCACGAGATCAAACTGACCGACTCCGTCGACCTTGGCGACGTCTTCGGGGGCATCTGCGTGATGCAGCACGCGCTAGACAAGGACGGCAACCGCGGCAAGGGGGCAAGCAGGTCGGTGATCGCGGCCATGGCGGGGCTCGACCCCGCCTTCGCCGACGGAAAGATCCTTCAGACGCTCGGTCGGGAGGCTGCAGTGACTTTTGCCGGCAACCGCGTCTACTGTCGGCACCCGTCGATTGCCGCGACGGTGGTCGACTACCTGCATCAGGAGGGAACCGCCGAGAAGGTCTACGAACTTGTGGGCCAGGCCGGCGGGATGCGCTTGGTAAGGAAGGCTGCGACGCTCGAGGGCTATCGCGACGCCTACTTGCTGTCTCGCTCCCTGTCAGCGCCCGAGTCGGTGTGGGCGGCCAGAGGGGCGGTGAAGGGCACCGGCCAGCAGGTCCTGGAGTCACGGGTGTCTCTACTGCGGGCGCTCCGCCTGGAGAGGGAGCAGCGGACTGGTGCCTTCGCCAGGGGACTCGCGCCTCGGCTGAAGACCTACGACGACTACCACGGGGCCGTCAGGGCGTTCCTGGTGGAGTTCTCGATCTCGCTCCGAGACGAAGGGGAGCCCCAGACGTCGGCCGGTCTGGCGGCGCTCGCGCTGGACGACGGGGTCGGCTATTCGCTCGTCGAGGACCGGGCGGGCTACGCGCTGGTGAGCCTCGCCAAGTCGGCTGCCGCCCTGTACGCCCAGACTGGTGACGTGGCCACCAAGGAGGCCCCCGCCCTCTGCGCCATCCTGTTGGAACGCGTCCGCGGCAAGGAGAACGCTTCTAAGTACCTCAGTCGGTACCGCCCCCCAGCACACCACGAGCTACGGCAGCTGTCGACGGGCAAGCTGTGCGGCCGGCTCGCTACGACATTCGACAAGGCCGCTGCGCAGGCTATCCGCGCGACCAAGGTCGATTTGGAGACACATGGGGTACTGTCCTTCGACACCCTGCGCCGCCTAGCGGACCACTCCCGCTGGTCGGCCAGCTGGTAACCCGCACGCGCTCCTAAACGCGGCCGAAGTTGGCGCCTCGGGCGCGACGCAATTGCACCTGAGCGTCGCCCCAGACAGCCCCCAAAGGAGCGGAACCGAGCGGCCCAGGACCACGTTGCTCGGTCGGAGGCTGGCAGGGGCCGAAACTGGTCTGGTTGCATTTCTGGTTGCATTCGGCTCCGTACAGGGCCAGCCGAACGAAGGCCGTCAAAACGCTCCGCCGCAGGTCAGGTCACACATGACCCCAGACGGACAGCCGTACGAACATTTGGAAAGCGTGTTGGGGGCAACCCCTCACGAGTTCGAATCTCGTATCCTCCGCCAGTGCCTCACCGGGCACTAACCGAAGGCCCCGACCGGGAAACCGGCCGGGGCCTTCGGCGTTCCCCGGTCGCGGTTTGTGTTGCGGTTGCGCTCACGCGGGAGTCGGCGGATGTGAACCAGCCCCTAGCGATACGGGCCGGGGGTATGGTCCGATCGCAGAGCCGAGGCCGTCTCGCCGGTCCCGGCAACTGAGCGATCGCGAAGGAAGAGACCACAGCGGTGATGAGCACGGGACAGTCGCGCAGACGGGCACTCGCCCGGCTGCCGGCCGTGTGCGCCGTCCTGCTCGGGCTCTTCCTCATGCACGGGGCCCCGGCCTCGGCGGCCACCGGCTGCCACGCGGCCATGGAGGAGCAGCACGTCACCGCTCCCGCCGAGCACGCTGCACACGGTGAGCACAGGACGGTTGCCGGAATGGCCCCGGCCGCGTCCCGCTCTTCCACACACATGGACTCGCAGGCCGTCACCGGCGAACACGGAACCCTGTGCGTGGCGACAGCGGCACGTGACCGCTTCCCGCTGCCGACGATCTGGCTCCTGGCCGCCGCGGCTTTCGCGGGCCTGGCCGCCTGGGGCCTCGTGCGGCGGCGGATGGCGGCAGGGGGCGCGGGACGCCGCGGTCCGCCCGATGGCGGGCGCGCCCTCCTGCTGAGGAAGTGCGTAGCGCGGAACTGACAGGCACCTCGCCCACGCCCGTGATGCGGGCATCGGGCCACGTGTCCTGATCAACCGCGCGCTCATACGGCGCGCACGCCCCGAAAGATTCGTGTGATGTCGTTCACTTCTCGTCTCTCTCCCCGTCGTCTCTCCTCCCGTCGTCGCACCCTGGCGGCGGCCAGTACGGCCGTCGTTCTCGCGGTGACGCTGGCGGCCTGCGGATCGTCCAAGGACTCCGACTCGTCCATGCCCGGCATGGACCACGGCTCCAAGCCCTCCGCCTCGGCCTCCTCGGCCGGCATGAACCACGACCACGGTTCGATGCCCGGCATGGACCACGGCAGCATGGGCGACGGCCTGGCCGACACCAAGGACGGCTACAAGCTGACCTCCACCGCCACCGAGCTGCCCGCCGGCAAGGAAACCGCGTACAAGTTCCGGATCGCCGGTCCGGACGGCAAGCCGGTGACCGCCTTCGCGGTCGACCAGACCAAGCGGATGCACTTCTACGCCGTCCGCGCGGACCTCACCGGCTTCCAGCACCTGCACCCGTCCATGGCCGACGACGGCACCTGGACCGCCGACCTCGCGGCCCTCGAGCCGGGCACCTGGCGCACCTACGCCTCGTTCACCCCGGACAACGGCCCTGGCAAGGGCGCGGACTTCGTCCTCAGCCGCACGGTCACCGTCCCCGGTGACGCCGAGAAGACCCCGCTGCCACAGGCCACCACCAGCACCGAGGTCGACGGCTACACGGTCACGGTCAAGGGCGTGCTGATGGCCGGGATGGCGCACCCCGCGACGGTGAGCATCGGCAAGGACGGCAAGCCCGTCACCGATCTCCAGCCCTACCTGGACACCTACGCGCACCTGACCGCCTTCCACGAGGGCGACCAGGCGTTCGCGCACCTGCACCCGGAGACGAAGGTCGAGGGTGATCACGGCGGGCCGGACCTGTCGTTCCAGGCCATGCTGCCCAAGGCGGGCAACTGGCGGATGTTCCTGCAGTTCCAGACCGGCGGCAAGCTCCACACCGCCGCGCTGACCCTGAACGTCAGCTGACGTACCCATGGGGCGGCACCACGGTGCCGCCCCATACCGGGGTCAGGGCGTGGCCGTCGCGGACGGCGAACCGGTGCCCAGCATCTTGCGCATCCGGGCGATCTCGGCGGTCTGCGAGGTGACGATGCTGCCGGCCATCTCCTTGGCCGGGCCGTAAGCGCCTTGCCGCTTCTCCGTGTTCGCCATGTCGACCGCGCCCTCGTGGTGCTTGATCATCATGGTCAGGAACATGGTGTCGAAGGCGTTGCCGGTGGCACCCTTGAGCTGGTCCATGTCGTGGTCGCTCATCATGCCCATGCCGGGCGTCGCGGACGCGTTCCCGTGGCCCATGCCGCCCATGCCCTGGGGGACCTGTTCGCCCCAGGACTTCAGCCAGGTCGTCATGGTCTCGATCTCCGGCGTCTGCGCCTTCTTGATTTTCTGCGCGAGGGCTTTCACGTCGCTGGACGAGGCGTGTTCTTGCGCCATATCGGCCATGACGATGGCCTGACGGTGGTGCGGGATCATCCCTTGCGCGAAGGCGACGTCGGCCTGGTTGTGCTGCCCTGCCGGCACTGAGGCCGACGCGGACGCGGTGGGGCCGGCCTTGGTGACCGACGTGCTGGGCGAGCCGCCGCCCTTACTGCCGTCGCCGCCGCAGCCGGTCACGACGAGGGCTGCCGTGGCTACAGCGGCGAGCATGGCCACACGGTGGGACGGGCAGCGGCGGATGCTCATGACGCGGACTCCTGAAGCCTGAGAGTGGGGCCGGCCCACTGATTGAGAGCGGCTGGCGGGCAGCGGCGTGCTTCAGGCCGCTCCCGTGATCGTGTCGTCAGTCGTAGCGGCGTGGGGTGACGATGGAGGGGTCTTTGTAGGTTTTCGGGATGCCCAGCTTCTCGGGGTCGCACCAGGGGCGGATCAGGTTTTCCTGCCCGGTGACTTCGTTGAGCGTGTGCCCTGTCGACCACGGCTCGATATTGGCGTTGAGTTCCGGGTCCGCTTCGAGGCTGCCGTAGACGTGGTCGGGCTGGAGCCGTTCGGGGTGATCTGGCTGCAGCTGCCACAAGGCGAACAACCGGTCCACGTTTGAGTGCAGCAGGAAGACGAACGGGTCGCGGAAGGCGATGTGCTGGTTGCCCATGTTCACGAAGCCGTGCATCTTGTTGTGGCTGTCCTCGAGCAGGACCGCCATCTGGGCGAAGTCCCCGGCGGCCAGCACAGCCTGATCCCGGGCCGCGGTGATGGGCGAACCGTTGACCTGTCTGTTGACCGCCCGTGGCTTGTCCGCAGGGTTGTTGTTCGGGTCGAAGGCGTTGTCGGAGCGGAACGGGTTCGCCTGCGGGTCGTAGAACCCCGCAGCTTGCCACGGCTGACCGATGGGCTGGAGGACTTGCCCGCCGTAGCCCATGAAGTCGGGAGTGAAGAGATTCAAGGTCCCGGCCTGGCCGTTGCCGAGGTTGGCGTTCGGGATGTTCCGGGGGTCCTGCGCCCAGTCCCAGTAATGCAGGGACAGCCGCGGGTCGATCACGCGCAGCTGGTCTTCACACCGGTTGACGATCTCCCGGTGCCACGGCAGGAACTCGGGGCCGCCATGGACGTGCGTGACCTTATGGATCTCGTCCTGTTTGAACCACCAGGTCACGCCCCCAGGAACAGCGTCGTCTCGTTTGCCGTCCCACCGCGGCGTGTTCATCTTCAAAAAGGCGTTGCGCAGCAGGGTGCGTTCTTCGGGGGCGACGGTGGCGATGTTCCGGCGAATGCCGTCTCCCAGGGGCATGGCCACTCCTCACGTGCCGCCGGTCCCCCTGCTGTCTCTTCTGCAGTGCCGCAGGCTGTCTCAGCCCACTGTGGCCGCAGGAGGTCGCAGTGGCGACTTCGACGGGCCGAATGGGGGCGGAGCACGAGCGTCCGCTCAGGCGCTCGATTCCGCATCTTCCGGAATACCCCCTGGGGGTATATCGTTGCGGTCAGCAGGAGGCGCCGGGAACCCGACCCGGCCCCTCTCGGAAGACCTGCGCATTCGCGCACCCGACGACGTGAAGGAAGCAGCCATGACCTCGCAGACGAACTCCGGCTCCTGCTGCACCCCCGGCGGCTCCTGCGGCAGCTCCGCGGCCGCCGACGTGCAGGTCGGCGTCACCACCGTCTACAAGGTGACCGGCATGACCTGCGGCCACTGCGAGGGCTCGATCTCGCAGGAGGTTTCCGCCCTGGCCGGCGTGACCTCCGTCAAGGCCGTGGCCGCCACCGGGCTGGTGACCGTCACCTCCACCGGCCCGCTGGACGACGAGGCCGTGCGCGCCGCCGTGGACGAGGCGGGCTACGAGCTCGCCGGCCGCGCCTGAGGCACCCCGGATACCCCCACCCCGTACACAGTTCCCGGTACCGCCGGATCGTGCCGCTCCACTGATATGGACGCCCGCAGCTCCGGCCCTCCTCCAGGAGACTCCGTATGACCAGCACCGCTCTCGAGAAGGCCCCGGCAACCGCCGCGCCCGCCGCCTCCGAAGTCGAACTTTCCATCGGTGGCATGACCTGCGCGTCCTGCGCGGCGCGCATCGAGAAGAAGCTCAACCGCATGGAAGGCGTCACGGCCACGGTCAACTTCGCCACCGAGAAGGCGAAGGTCTCCTACGGGCCGGAGACCGGGATAGCCGACCTCATCGCCACCGTGGAGAAGACCGGCTACACGGCGCAGGAGCCGCCGAAGCCGGTGGCGGCGACGGAGACGGGCCGGCCGGAAGCCGCCGAGGCGGCCGACGGTGGGGAGACCGGAGCCCTGCGGCAGCGGCTGCTGGTGTCGCTGGTGCTGTCAGTGCCGGTGGTGCTGATGGCGATGGTGCCGGCCCTGCAGTTCGACAACTGGCAGTGGCTGTCCCTGACACTGGCCGCGCCGGTGGTGGTGTGGGGCGCGCTGCCCTTCCACAAGGCGGCGTGGACCAACGCCCGGCACGGGGCCGCCACCATGGACACCCTCGTGTCGATCGGTACGCTCGCCGCGCTCGGCTGGTCGCTGTGGGCGCTGTTCTTCGGCCACGCGGGGATGCCGGGCATGCGCCACGGCTTCGACTTCGCCGTTTCCCGCACGGACGGCTCCTCCTCCATCTACCTGGAGGCCGCCGCCGGTGTCACCGCCTTCATCCTGGCCGGGCGTTATCTGGAGGCGAAGTCCAAGCGCAAGGCCGGCGCGGCCCTGCGGGCGCTGCTGGAGCTGGGCGCCAAGGACGTGGCCGTCCTGCGCGACGGACGCGAAGTCCGCATCCCTGTAGCGGAACTGGCGGCCGGCGACCTGTTCGTCGTACGCCCCGGCGAGAAGATCGCCACCGACGGCACGGTCACCGAGGGCGGTTCGGCCGTCGACGCCTCCATGCTGACCGGCGAGTCCGTGCCCGTGGACGTCACCGTGGGCGACGCCGTCACCGGCGCCACCGTCAACGTCTCCGGCCGCCTGGTCGTCCGGGCCACCCGCGTCGGCGCCGACACCCAGCTCGCCCGTATGGCCCGGCTCGTGGAGGACGCGCAGAACGGCAAGGCCGCCGTCCAGCGCCTGGCCGACCGCATCTCCGGGATCTTCGTCCCCGTCGTCCTGCTGATCGCCCTCGGCACGCTGCTGACGTGGCTGTTCGTGACCGGCGACGCCACCGCCGCATTCACCGCCGCCGTGGCCGTGCTGATCATCGCCTGCCCCTGCGCCCTGGGCCTGGCCACCCCGACCGCCCTCATGGTCGGCACCGGCCGCGGCGCCCAGCTCGGCATCCTCATCAAGGGCCCCGAAGTCCTGGAGTCCACGCGCCGCGTCGACACCGTCGTCCTGGACAAGACCGGCACCGTCACCACCGGCCGCATGGCCCTGCACGAGGTCATCACCGCCCCCGGCGTCTCCGAGCAGGACCTGCTCCGCCTGGCCGGCGCCCTGGAGCACGCCTCCGAGCACCCCATCGCCCGCGCCATCGCCGACGGCGCCGCCGAGCGCACCGGCAGCCTGCCCGTACCGGAGAGCTTCGAGAACATCGCCGGGCTGGGCGTGCAGGGAGTCGTGGAGGGTCACGCGGTCCTCGTCGGGCGGGAGAAGCTGCTCTCGGAGTGGGTGATCGAGCTGCCCGCCGAGCTGGCAGCGGCCAAGGCGACCGCCGAGGCCGAGGGCCGTACCGCCGTCGCCGTCGCCTGGGACGGCAAGGCCCGCGGCGTCCTCACCGTGGCCGACGCCATCAAGGACACCAGCGCCCGGGCCGTCGCCGAGCTGCGCCGCCTCGGCCTGACCCCGGTCCTGCTGACCGGTGACAACAAGGCCGTCGCCGAGAGCGTCGCCCGCGAGGTCGGCATCGACGAGGTCATCGCCGAGGTCCTCCCCCAGGACAAGGTCGACGTCGTCAAGCGCCTCCAGGCCGAGGGCCGTTCGGTCGCCATGGTCGGCGACGGCGTCAACGACGCGGCCGCCCTGGCCACCGCCGACCTCGGCCTGGCCATGGGCACCGGCACCGACGCGGCCATCGAGGCCGGCGACCTCACCCTCGTACGGGGCGACCTGCTGGTGGCCGCCGATGCGATCCGGCTCTCCCGCCGCACCCTCGGCACCATCAAGGGCAACCTCTTCTGGGCCTTCGGCTACAACATCGCCGCCCTCCCCCTCGCGGCCGCCGGCATGCTCAACCCGATGATCGCCGGAGCGGCCATGGCCTTCTCCTCCGTCTTCGTCGTCACCAACAGCCTCCGGCTCCGCCGCTTCAGCTGAGCCATACGACGCGAGACTTCATGAACCGGCCAGGGGCCGGGTCCGGTGATCGCCGGACCCGGCCCCTGGCCGACTTGGCGCCTCAATGGCTATGCCGCAGCGCCGTCCCCGTACCTCTCAGGGCACCGGGCACGGTCCGCCGTCTGCGCACACGCTTCCGCGAAGGCCGCCGTCACAGCGTCCCGAACACTTCCATCTTGGTAATGGTTTCCGTTTTCAGATAGCGTGACGGCACGTACCGACGACGGAGGTCCCGTTCCCATGGCCGTGCCCAAGCGGAAGATGTCCCGCTCCAACACCCGACACCGCCGCGCCCAGTGGAAGGCGAGCACGCCCCAGCTGGTGCCCGTCACCGTGGAAGGCGCCGTGCACCTGGTGCCGCAGCGCCTGGTGAAGGCGTACGAGCGCGGGCTGCTGCACCCGGAGGGCTGACGGCCATGGCTGATCGACGGCTGCCGGTGACCGTCCTGTCCGGCTTCCTCGGAGCGGGCAAGACGACCTTGCTCAACCACGTCCTCGCCAACCGCGACGGGCTGCGCGTCGCCGTGATCGTCAACGACATGAGCGAGATCAACATCGACGCCGCGCTGGTGCGGGGCGGAGAAGGCGCCTTGTCGCGGACCGAGGAGCGGCTGGTCGAGATGACCAACGGCTGCATCTGCTGCACGCTGCGGGACGATCTCCTCGAAGAAGTGGACCGGCTGGCCCGCGAAGGCCGCTTCGACTACCTGCTCATCGAGTCGAGCGGGATCTCCGAACCGATGCCCGTCGCCGCCACCTTCGCCTTCCCCCGGGACGACGGCGCGACGCTGAGCGACCTCGCCCGGCTCGACACCATGGTCACCGTCGTGGACGCCGCGAACTTCCTCCCCGAGCTCGGGGGCGGCGACGGCCTGGTGGAGCGCGGCCTCGACCAGTACGAGGACGACGAGCGGACGGTGAGCGATCTTCTGATGGACCAGGTCGAGTTCGCCGATGTCATCGTGGTCAACAAGCTCGATCTGGTGGACGCGGCGGATGCCGAACGGCTCCGGGCGGCGCTCGCCCGTCTCAATCCGGCCGCCCGCATCGTGCCGGCCGAGCACGGCCGGGTGGACGCGGCAGCAATCCTCGGCACCGGTCTCTTCGACCTGGAGCGTGCCCAGCAGGCGCCCGGGTGGGTCATGGAGCTCAACGGCGACCACACCCCCGAGACCGAGGAGTACGGCATCTCCTCGGTGGTCTTCCGCGCCGAGCGGGCCTTCCACCCGGAACGGCTGTGGAGGTTCGTCACCGAGGAGCTCGACTCCGGGGCGTACGGCCACGTGCTGCGCTCCAAGGGGTTCTTCTGGCTGGCCGGGCGTGACCGGGTGACAGGGCTGTGGTCGCAGGCCGGAGCCGTGGCCCGGTTCGAGCCCGCCGGCGTCCGAGAGCACGGCGGTCAGGGGCAGGAGCTCGCCTTCATCGGCACGGAGCTGCGCCCGGAGACGCTGCGGCAGGCGCTGTCCGCCTGCCTTGTACGGCCGGACGAGGCGGGGACGTCCTGGGCCGACCCCTTCCCCGCCTGGGACGCTCACGGGCTGGACGACGCCGCGTGCGAGCACGCCCACGGCCTGGCGGAAGCCCGGGCGTGAGTGCCCGAGCATGAGTGCCCGGGCGTGAGGCCGGACGTCAGCCGTCCCGCCGGGGGTGACCCGGCGGGGCGGCACTCTGCGAGGCGGCGCCGGCATCCGTCCCGTCATCGTTCATAGGCGCAGGAGGACCACACCGACTACGTCCACGACGGGCACTGGGACGACCACTGACCTTCAGGGTCTTCGTTCCTGATCCGCCTTCCGGCCGCAGTCCGGGCAGACGCCGGAGAGCTCGACGGCGTGCCGGACGTCGGCGAACCCGGAGGTCCGGGCGATCCGGTCCGCCCATTTCTCCACCGGGCCCGACTCGACGGGCAGGCTGACTCCGCACTCGGTGCAGATCAGGTAGTGGCGGTGGTCGGGGCCGGGGCGGTGACGGAAGAGCCGCTCGCCGTTGGTGTCGCGGACGACGTCCGCACGGCCGGCCCCGGCCAGCGCGGTGAGGGTGCGGTAGACCGTGGAGAGACCGACGGGCGAGCCTCCGGCCACAAGCCGCTTGTGCAGGGCCTGCGCGCTGATGAAACCTTCCGCCACAACAAGGGCCCCCAGCACGACGGCGCGTTGTTGTGTGGCGCGGCCGATCGGCGCCATGTCGTGCACGGTTGCCCGCTGTCGGTCGTCTGCCATCGCGGTGCTCCTCCGCTAGTACCTCTCGTACCTCTCGTGGCTCAGCAAGTACGCGGGACAGGGCGCCGTATGAGGAAAGTCGCGGCGTAGACGGTAGTGGCTGTGGCCATGATGGCGAAGCTCGGCGGCATCTGCGGCACCGTGTACGAGGCGAACAATCCCGCCCACATCTCCGTCACCCCGAGGCCGACGGAGAGGGCGAGCGCCCGGTAGGGGCGGTCGGTCAGCCGGATCGCGGCTCCGGCGGGGGCGGCGAGCAGGCCGAGCAGCAGCAGGGAGCCGACCGCCTGGGTGGCCTCGGCGGCGCTGGCCCCGGCCACGGCGAGGAACCCGTAACCGAGCAGCCGGACCGGGACGCCACGGGCCGCGGCCACGGCTTCGTCCACCGTGGCGAACAGCAGCGGGCGGGCGGCGACCAGCATCACCAGGCAGACACCGGCGGCCAGCAGGGCAGCAGTCGCCGCGTGTGCCGCGGAAATGCCGAAGATCGAACCGAACAGGACGCTGACCCCGGCCGAGCCGTCGGCCGTGCTGCGGGAGGTCGTGTAGAGGGTGACGAAGAACGCGCCCAGGCCCAGCACCCAGGAGAAGACACTCCCTATGACCACGTCGTCCGGGCGGGCCCGGCGGCCGAGCGCGCCGAAGAGCAGCGCGCCGGCGACCGTCGCGGCCAGCAGCCCCAGGCGCAGGTCGCCGCCGAAGGCGAGCGCGGCCATGGCGCCGGTGAAGGCGACGTGGCTGAGCGCGTCGGCGGTGAAGACCTGGGCCCGCAGCACGAGGAAGTAGCCGACCAACCCGCAGGCGGCCGCTATCAACGTTCCGGCCAGCACGGCGTGTTGGAAGAACGGCTGAGACAACGGCGAGGAGGACAACAGGGCGGTCATGCGGCGACTCCCCTGGACGACAGGGACCCGTGCAGTGCGCGCACGCCCAAGGTGAGGACGTATCCGGAGAAGGCGAACGAGGTCACGAAGAAGCCCAGCGGGTAGGGCGCGTAATAGGCGGCGATCAGCCCCATCCAGATGGCCGTGAGCGAGAACAGCACGGCCAGGGCGAGGCTCACGGCCGGGCGGGCGGTAACGGCTCGGGCGGTGGCGGCGGGCATCACCATCAGGGCGAAGACCAGCAGAGTCCCGGTGATCTGGCTCGCCTCGGCGGTCGCCGCCCCGAGCAGCACCAGGAAGACGACCGAAAGCGCCCGCACCGGAACACCACGCGCCGCGGCGACCCGCGGATCGACGGAGGCGAACAGCAACGGCCGGCCGATGAGCGCCAGCACCGCGAGTACGGCGATGCCCACGCAGAGCAGGACGGTCACCTGGGTGGTGGTGATGCCGAGGAAGGTGCCGAACAGAATCGCCTGCGGCCCCTCCAGCAATCCCCTGTACAGGGCGATGAAGAGAAAACCGCAGGCGAGGAGGAACGCCTGGACGGTCCCGGTCAACGCGGACTCCTCGCCGTCGCCACCGCCCCGGACGGCCGCGATGACCAGGGCCGCGGCGACGCAGAGCGTGAAGTACCCGTAGGCCGCGCCGAATCCGAGCAGCACGGCCCCGGCGGCACCCGGGAACGCGACGGCGGAGACGGTGTGGGCCGCGAACGTCTGCCGCCGCAGGACCACGAACCACCCGGTGACCGCCGCGACCACGGCCACGATCGCCCCGGCGCGGAAGGCGTTGACCATGAACGGGTACGACCACATCTGCTGAAAGTCCGCCACGATGTTCCACGACCAGGACGGCGGGATGACGTCAGCCGACAGCGGCATGACCACCTCCGGTCGTCTCCGGCCGGCCGACCACGACCAGCCGCCCGTCGGAGGCCCGCAGCACCTCCACGCGTGCTCCGTAGAGCCGCGTCAGAGTGGTGGAGGTGATGACCTCCTCCGGCGTTCCGGTGGCAGACCCGCCCTCGGCCAGGTACAGCACCGTGTCGAGGTGGTGCAGTATCGGGTTCACGTCGTGGGCCACCATCACCACGGCCACACTCTCCCGATGGCAGATGCGCCCTATCAGCGCGGCCACCCCGCCCTGGTGGGACAGGTCCAGGCTGTCCAACGGCTCGTCCAACAGCAGCAATTGCGGACGGCGGACAAGGGCCTGGGCGATGAGCAGGCGCTGCTGCTCGCCGCCGGAGCACTGCCCGATGGGCCGGTGCGCGTACGTACTCGCCCCGACCAGCTCGACGACCTCGTCCACGCGTGCGCGGGCGGCCCGGCGACGCGGGCCCGGGAGCGGCAGCGGAACGCCCCAGCGGTCGCCGTCCAGACCCATGCGGACGACGTCGATGCCGCGAATGCGCATCGAGGCGTCGAAGCTGCGACGCTGCGGCAGATATCCGATGCGGTGATTGGCCTGGCCGGGACGGGATCCGAGGATCCGTACCTCGCCCGCGGCGACGGGCGCGGCGCCGAGCAGCATCTTGACGAGGGTGGACTTGCCGGCCCCGTTCGGGCCGAGGACGGCGGTGAACTCCCCCGCCCGGACCGTGAGGTCGACTCCGGACCACAAGGTGCGGCCGCCCGCCCGCGCGGCGGCGCCGCGCAGTTCGAGCACGGGGCCGCGTTCCCCCTTCGGGGCGGGCAGACGCGGCCCGCCCAGCGCAGTCGCCCGGTCCATGACCCGGCTCATCGCCCGGTGGCCTTGGCCAGCGCCTGTTCGATGCCCTGGAGTTGGCTGGTCTGCCACTGCTGGAAGGTGGCGTCGGCCGGGGCGAGGGTCTCGGTGACGGTGGCGACGGGGATGCCGGCGTCCTTGGCCTCCTTGACCTGTGCCTGCACGTCCGGGGTCGAGTTCTGGGAGTTGTAGACGTAGATCTTGATCTGCTTGTTCTTGATCTGGTCGTCGATGACGGCCTTGTCCTTGGCCGTGGGGTCGGTGCCCTCGCTCATCGCCCCGAGGAACGTCTCGGGGGTGAGCATCTTCAGTCCCAGGCCCTCGGCGAGCGGGGTGACGATGGACTCCGAGGCACCGATGGGCGTGCCCTGATACCTGCCCTTGATATCCGATATGAGCTTGTCGTAGGCGGCCAGGTCCTTGGCTTCGAAGTCCTTCTTGCGCTGGTCGAAGTAGGCGGCATCGGCCGGGTCGGCCTTCTTGAAGTCCTCGGTGATCTTGTCGATCACCTTGTGGACGTCGGCCGGCGCGTACCAGCGGTGCGGGTTGCCGCCGGGTTTGACGCCGACCAGGTCGCCGACCTTGAGCTCGGCGCGTCCGCTGCCCGGGTTGGCGGCGAGGAGCTTGTCGGCCCACGTGTCGTAGCCGACGCCGTTGACGATCGCGTACTGGGCGCCGGCGACCGCACGGGCGTCGGCGGCGGTCGGCTCGTAGTCGTGCGGGTCGGCGTCGGGGTTCGCGATGATGCTGGTGACGTGGACGTGATCGCCGCCGAGTTGCGCGGCGATGCTCCCCCAGAAGTTCTCGGCCGCCACCACCTGGATCGCCTTGCCCGAACCGTGGCCGCTCGAGTCCGACGCGCCACCGCTCGCCTTCGAGCCGGAGGGAGACGAGGTCGAACAGGCGGTGGCGGTCACGGCCGTCAGGGCCGCCACCGCTGCGACGAGGGCGGTTCGTGTGGATGGTCGCGGAAATCGGGACGGGGCGGCGGTGGGCATGGGGGGCTCCTTCGGACGGTGCCGGTGTCGCTGGGGCCCGCTCCGGCGTGCGGGACTCACTCACGAACGTAGATGGGAATGATTTTCATATCAACTACAGATGAAAACCGTTGCCATCCTTTGACCGGAGTACAACCATCCGGGCTAGCGCCAGAAAGCCCCCTCCGCCCGCGTTGCGGCGGGGCGGAGGGGGCTTTCACGGGCGGTGGCCGGAGAGACGGGGGTGCCCGGTCATCAGTGGGCTCTCTCCGGGGGCACCGCCTGGGGTGGTGGATCAGGGGTTCGTGGATCAGGAATCTGTGATCAGGGGTTTGTGATCAGGGGTTTGTGATCAGGGGTTCGTCGTGGCGGGCGGGGTCGGGGCGTGGGTCTGCGGCGGGGTCGCCGGTGGGGTCGAGCGCATGTTGCGGGCGCGTTCCAGGGAGCAGATCTGCATGCCGAAGGAGCGGAGCCGCCACATCTTTCCCGACGTGCCCTTGATCTCGTCGACGCTCGGGTAGCCCTTCTCGTCGTGGGCGACGTTGTTGAGGGCGTAGATCTTGCCGTCGGGCGCCGTGAAGGTGATGGCGAAGCCGCTGTACGGCGTCGTGTTGCAGGCCACCTTGCCCTTGTCGGGCTTGAGCGGCCACGCGGCGCCGAACTGGTCGGAGGTGACCGCCTGCGGGTTGCTCTCGGCGCCCGGCCACTTCAGGACGGCGTCGCGCTCCTCGGAGCAGCCCGTGACGAGTACGGCGCCGGCCAGCACCCCGGCCGCCAGGGCCAGCGCGCGGACCCTCGTCCCGCGAGTACGAGTGATCATGAGTTTCCCGCCGCCTTTCGTGCCGCGTGAGTGATGCCGAAGGTGAGGAGAGCGATGGCCGCGACGCTGATGGGGACGGTGACGAACATGCGGTGCAGGTCGAGGTAGTTCGCCCAGGAGTAGGGGATCACCGGCCACAGCGTCTGCTGCATGGTGGTGCCGCCGACCAGCACGCCGACGAGGATCCCGATGATCCCGACCACCACGGCCACCGCCTGCGACGTGCGCATGGCCAGCCACAGGCTGAACGAGGTGAGCATGCCGCCGACCGCCGCGCCGGTGACCGCGAGGGGCCAGGCGTGACCGGCCGGGATGCCCGCCACCAGATAGACGAGGGCGATGACCAGGGACATCGCGACCGCGATGCCGACCGTTATGCCCGTGAGCGCGAGGGCCGGCCTGGCCGCGCCGGTGGAGCGGGCGGCGACCGCCCGCCAGCCCTGGCCGACGGCGCTCCACGCCACCAGGCCCAGCACCAGCGTGCCGATGGGCAGGATCAGCAGCGTGAACAGCTGGATGCTCACGTTCGGGTCGTGCCAGGACAGCCACAGGGCGATCAGCCCGACCGCGGCCGGGCACATCCACGTCAGCGACGTGCCGCGCAGCATGCCGGCCACGGCCGGCAGGACGCGGGGAGCACCCGGGCGGATGTCCGGTGCGGCGGCAGCCGCGGACGGTGCCGCACCGGCGGCCCGCGTCGGCGTCGTACGGTGCTTGGCGGTCTGCGTAGCGGTACGAGGCAGGTGCAGCTGCGGCAGCAAGAGGAACGGTACGGCCAGCAGCGCGCCCAGGATCGTGGGCGGCCACGGGGAGGCTTCGGCGAGCGCGGAGTGGGCCTCCAGGGCCACGCCGTTGGCGTGGGTGCCGATCAGCGGCAGCGCGCCGCGGTCCAGCCAGGTGAACGGCAGGGCCGCCCAGGACGCGGACTCGGCGTTCACGACGGCCAGCATCGTCCAGGCGAAGCCCACGCCGAGCACGACCGACCACGGCGTCTGCCGGGCCACCCAAAGGAGCAGTGCCAGCATGCCGAGTTGCGACAGCCAGGGCACCACGACGGCCTCGACCGCACGGTCCAGGGGGACCCGTTGCGCGGAGTTCATCAGCCCGACGATCAGCAGCGGGGTGACGCCGCCCAGCACGTTGAGCAGGAGTGACCGCAGGGCCAGGACGCCGAACCGGCTCATGTGCCGGTAGAGCGGGTTCACGGGCCGGTACCAGGTGGATCCGCCACGGGCGGTGTCGTCGACGCGGGTGGCGGTGGCCACCAGCAGCGCGGTGAGCATGGGGCCGACGAACATCGCCCACAGGTTCTGGTAGCCGAGGACGTCGTGCCAGGTCTTGCCCGTCCCGGCCTGGGCGGACCCGGTCGAGACGTACAACGCGGTGTTCACCAGCCCGAACGCCAGCCCGCCCAGGGGCAGATACGTCACGGCGCTGCGCCGCCAGATGGCGAATTCCGCGCGGAGCGTGGCGGGCAGGCCCGGTACGGGGGACGGGGGCAGGGCGGTGGTCATGACGTCATCGCCCCTGCCCCGTGCCCGGCGCCGGTCAGGGTGAAGTAGGCGCGCTCCAGGTCGCCGTCGGGCGCGAGGTCGGCGAGCGGGCCCTGGTAGCGGAGGCGGCCCTGGGCGATGAGGCCGATGTCGTCGGCGACGGAGGCGACCTCGCCCAGCAGGTGGCTGGAGAGCACGATGGTGCGGCCGGTGTCGGTGAAGCGGCGCAGCGTCGTGCGCAGCGCGGCGATGCCTTCCGGGTCGAGGCCGTTCTGCGGTTCGTCGAGGATGAGGACGTCCGGGTTGCCCAGCATGGCGATGGCCAGGGCGAGGCGGCCCTTCATGCCGGTGGAGAAGCTCTTGGCCTTCTTGCGGTCCGAGGCGTTCAGCTCGACCGAGGCCAGCACCCGGTCGACCTCGGCCTCCGGGACGCCGAGGAGGTGGCCGTGGACCATGAGGTTCTGGCGGGCGGACAGATGGCCGTAGAAGCTGGGGCCGTTGATGCTCGCCCCGATGCGGGACAGCGCGGGCCTGTTCCACGACTGCCCGAACAGCCGTACTTCCCCGGCGCTGGGGGGTAACAGGCCCAGGATCATCTTCAGGGTGGTGGACTTGCCGGCACCGTTGGGGCCGAGCAGGCCGTAGATCCGGCCCGGTCGCACGGTGAGGTCGACGGAGTCGACCGCTGTCGAGCGCCGGAACGCCTTGGACAGGCCCCTGGTCTCGATCACCGGTGTGCCCCCGGTGGGCATCTCCGGAATCGCCGCCGAGTACATGATCTCTCCCTTCTGCTACATGGCGTAGCACTTGTGAGTGTGGGGATGCCCCACCACACACGTGATTTCTTTTACGACAAGCTCAAGTCTTCGGAGGAATCAGCGGAAATCGCCGCCACAATCGCCGTCACAGCAGGATGCTCACTGCGCTCACCAGCACCCCCGTCGCTATCCGCACCGGCCACGCCTGCCACGCCGGCATCACCCGCGGCGGCGCCGCCAACGCCCGCGCGCGGTGGGCGAGTTCGATCCCGGGGTCGAGGAATCCGGTGCTGGCACCCGTGGCCGACAGATCCGGGCGGCCCGGCCGGGCCTTGGCCTCTATCTGCGCGCACAGCGCCTTCGCCACAGCAGCGGCGCCGTCGGCCTCACGGGCGTTCTGGTCGGCCCACAGCTCGGCGGTGAGCCGCACTTCGGCGAGGACCGCCTTCCGGCCGGGAATCCACCACCACGACCGCAGGGCACAGGTGGCCAGGAAGATCCACAGGGGGTGATACGCCCCCGCGTGGGCGCGCTCGTGCTCGATGATCGCGGAGGCGTCCGAGGAGTCCGCCACCGCGGAGCCGAGGATGATCCGGGGCCGTACCAGGCCGACCGTGCTCGCCAGGCCCTGCTCGGCCTGGCCCTCGCCGTGCACGATCCACACATCGCCGCACTGCTGCGGCGCGAGCAACGCGACCGTACGCCCCGTGCGCGCCACCTGGATCGCCCCGGCGACGAACGACACGGCGATCGAGGCCAGCGGCACGACCGACGCGGCGAGCATCAGCTGCGCCCCCAGGGCCTGCAGCACATGCTGTCCGTCGATGCCCGTGATGCCATTGCTGATGCCCCAGGCCATCGGCGCCCGCCACGGCAGCGCGTCGCGCAGCGGACTGTGCGGCATATAGGGAACGGCCGTCGCCAGCAAGGGCGTCACCGCGAGCCCCACCGCGAGGGCGAAACGCTCCCGGGCCGGTAACCGCGCCGACAGCCGCCGCAGCGCGTGCCACAGCCCGACGGCGACCAGGGGGCACCACCAGGCGAGCAGCACCTGTGGGTAGCCCAGCCAGCTCATATTCACGCGGATACCCCCGCCGTGCCCTCGGATTCGTCCTTGCCGGAACCGGTTCCGGAACCCATTCCGGAACCGGTGCCGGACGGATCGGCGATGCCGGCCAGCAGCGCGCGTACCTGCGCGAGCTGATCGGCATCGCCGCTCACCGTCCGGACGAAGTTCGCCACGGCGAGGTCCCCGAAGCCGTCGACCACCTGGCGCACCTGCTCGGCCGCCACGCGCTGCTCGACCTCGCGCCGGGTGGAGCTCGGCCAGTACACGTACTGGCGGCCCTCCTTGCGGCGGGCCAGCAGCTCCTTGACCACCAGGCGCTCCATCACCGTCTTGACGGTGGTGTACGCCTGGCCGCCGTCGAGCCGCCGGGCGCAGGCGCTCACATCCAGCTCGCCCGACGACCACATGACATCCAGGATCGCCAGCTCAAGCGGCCCGAAGTGCCCTGCCAGGCCCTGGCCCCGAGAACCTCTCCACGCTGACATGCTACGCACCATAGCAGTTCATGGCACGCGTAGGCGATCAGTATTCGCCGATCGAACCCGCCTGTCTGGCACGGGACATGCCCACCGAGAAGGTGATCAGCCCGATGGGCAGCATCACCGCCGACCAGATCGCCATGTGCAGCAGCGACGGCGCCACCTGCGACAGATCCGCGTCCACCAGCAGCGACTTGCGGATCCCGTCCAGCGCCTGCGTGGTGGGCAGCGCCCACGCCACGGACTGGAGCCACCCGGGGAGGATCGAGATCGGGTACATGACCCCCGACAGCAGCGTCGTCAGCGTGGTGATGCCCCAACGCACCGGATCACCGCGCTTGGTGATGAGCAGAACCCCGCAGCCCGCCAGCCCGAAACTGCCCAACGTGACGACCACCAGCGCCAGAACGGCGATCGTGGCGAGCAGGTTCACCGAGATCGGAATGTCGAAGAAGGCCCCGAACACACCGAACATGACCACGGAACCGACCGTGGTGCCGATCAGCCCCACGACGCCGGAGTACAGCATGACCCGCGTCAGCGGCACCGGCATCACCACCACGGATTCTAGCGTGCCCGTCCGCTGCTCCGTCTGGAGATGGTTGCTGAACGAGCCGAGACTGACCGCGACGAAGCCGGTGAACACCGATCCGGACATCAGGAAACTGATGATGTTGCCGCCGTATCCCTGAATTCCGGCGAACGTGTTTCCGTCCTGGAGGAACTTGCCCATGAGGAGGAACTGCACGAAGGAGATCAGGGACGTGACGGTGCCCAGAGCGATGGCGGTCCTGTACGAGCGGCGCTCCCAATAGATCTGGAGTACGTGGACCCCGAACTGCCGCGCGGTGTTCACTGCGCTCACTGCCCCGCCTCCTGAAGGGTCTTCGGTTCCACGATGGGCCCCGCTTCCCGCCCCGCTTCCGGTTTCGGCTCCGCTTCCGGCTCCGGTTTCGGCTCCGGTTTCGGCAGCGACAGGACGCGGCTGTCCGCGATCCGCAGGAACTGTTCCGTGGCCTTTTCCAGATCCCCCTCGGTGTGTGTGGAGAACAGCACCGAGCCACCGCCCTCGGCGTGTTCCGCGATGATCTCGTGGAAGCGGGCGACGTTCTCGGTGTCGAGGTTCGCCGTCGGCTCGTCGAGCAGGAGCAGGGACGGGCTCCCCAGCAACGCCCGGGCCATCCCGAGGCGTTTGCGCTGGCCCAGCGAGAGCCGCATGAACTGCGTGTCGGCGTACTCCGCCAGCCCCACCCGCTCCAGCAGCCCGGCGATCTCCTGCTTGGCCCGCGCGCCGTAGAGGTCGCGCAGCGAGGCGTAGTACCGCAGGTTCTGCGTGCAGGTCAGCCGGAAGGAGAAGCTGCGCTCCGGGTAGAGGGAGACGCCCAGATGCGCCCGCGCGGCCACGGGCCGGCGCACGATGTCCTCGCCCTGGACGGTCACCGAGCCCGCGTTGGGCGTGATCAGCCCGCACAGGATCTTCAGGAGCGTGGTCTTGCCGGCACCGTTCGATCCGAGCACGGGTACGAGACGGCCGGCGGGAACGGTGAAGTCCACCTCGCTGAACACCGGAGTGGTGGTTTTGCGGTAGGACATCGACATACCGGTGACGGTCAACACGGGACACCTCCGCACAGCATGTACTCCGCGCCGGTGATCCGCTCGGCACCCAAGGACACCAGGGCCACGGCCGTGCCGCCGGAACCGGTCAGGAAGCCGGGAGAGTCCGTCCGCGCGCCCGGAACGTTGTCGTTCCGCATCCCGAAGGCGGCGGCCGGGTCGGCCATGGCCAGCAGCCGGTCCAGCGTCTCCTGGCCCGGTCCCGCCCACCGACGGCCGTGCTTGGCGGCCACCGCGGCGATGTAGCGCTGGATGGTGATCTGGCCGGCTATGCCATGGCACAGGGAGGGGTTGTCGATGTGCCGCAGCTCGACCGGCCGCCGCTCGACGGACTCCAGCAGCCGGATCGCGGTGTCGAGGAAACGCGGGTCCACGCTCGCGCAGTTGGCCAGCGCGACCGCCCCGCCGAGATTCCCGTAGCACCACGCCGACCGCGCCAGCCCCCCTTGTTCGCCCTGCCGCTCCGGAGGGAGCTTGAAATAGGGCAGGTCGGGGCCGTAGTCGGTCTCCACCAGACAGTCCGTGATCAGCTCGCCCAGGGCGCTCACCGCCTCCGGCAGCCCGGGTACGGCCGAGCCGCGCGCCGCCGCCACGCCGAGGACGGAGGCGACGCCCGGGACGCCGTGGGCGAACCCCAGGTTGAGGTAGCCGTCGTGGAGATGCGGGGAGCGGTTCCGCTCGATCTCCGTGATCCTGGCCGGGGGCGTCCACAGCCCCAGCGGCGGGGGCACGACGACGAGGCGGCAGAACTGCTCCACGATGCGGTCGGCCGCGTCCCGCCGCCGCTCGTCGGCGTCCCCGGCGGCCAGCAGATACATCGCGGCCCCGGACAGCCCCGAGATCACGTCGTAGGCGTCGCTGGCCAGCCCGCCGGAGGGCGGCAGCGCGGCCAACTGCTCGTCGACGCGGGTGATCAGAGTGGCTTCCACGTCGTGCAGGGCGCGCCGGTAGCGCTCACCGCCGCGCGAGAGGGCGCGCAGCGCGTACGCCACGCCCGCCGTGCCGTTGAACAGCCCCACTCCGAGGTCCACCGCGTGGGTGTAGGCCTCGATCAGGCGCTTGGCGTGCTCGAAGGCCAGCCTGTCCCAGCCGTCGTCCGGGCGCAGCTCGTCGGCGGCGGAGTAGGCCAGGGCCATGCCGAGGTCGCCCGGGTCCGTGCCGAGCGGGTGCCACGCCTTGAGGGGCTCCGCCGTGAACGGGTCGGGGACGGTCAGCTCGGTCCAGTCGCCGGTGTGGTCGCGCATCCGGTGGAGGATCTCCCAGCCGGTGTCCGCGGCCGCGCTCCGGGCCCTTTCACCGATCGGAGAAAGGGTGTCGTCGATCGGCGAAAGGGTGAGTGAGGGGGGCGTTGAGAGGGTCACCGTTGCTTGGTCGTTCACGGCCGGGCTCCTTCCCTGTGGGCCTGGGATCGTCTGAGGGCGCTGAGCAGGAACAACGCCTGGTATTCGCGGTTCCGGGGAAGGCCCATCCGGTTGGCGAACATGTGCAGGAGGCTCTGCAGGGTCATCGCCCGCAGCCGCCACGGCCTGTCGTCCTTGGCGAGCAGCCGGTTCAGCGCCCGGGTGTCCGCCGACAGCGCGTCGCGGAGCAACGGGCCCGCCGCGATCGCCGCCTCGGACGGCCGCTGTCGTACCAGAGGTCGTACCGCCTTGCGGAGTCCCGGGTCGGCCGAGGCGAACTCGGACCGGTAGCCGCCTGCGACGATCTCCAGCAGGTCGGCGGTCTCCTCGTCGGTGAGCTCCAGGGCCGCGAGGTAGTGGTCCATCAGGTGGGCGGCGTCCCGGAGGATCCGGCCCAGCGTGCCGTCGAGCTTCTCGTCCTCCTCCAGCCGGTAGGCCGCCGGCATCGCCTCCGGTGCCAGGCACAGCTCCGGGTGGGCGGCGAGGAAACGGGACTCGGTGCAGAAGATCCGTTCGGCGACCGGCATCGCGTCGACGCCGCCGTACCGCTCCAGCTCCCGGACGTAGGTGTCGACGGAGAAACGATGCGCCAGACCGTCGCGGACACAGCCGCCGATCACCTCGCGCACCCGGTCGAGCGGCACCGCCGAGGAACGCACCCGGATGCGCAGATGGTCGTCCGGGTCCGCGTAGCGGATGTGGAACCACTGGTCGGGGACGTCCGCGAAGGCCGCCGCCATCCGGGTCAGGACCTCCTGTTGGTTCTCCCGGTCTCCGTAAACCCGCAGATACCACCACTCGGTGCCCGGCGGCAGGGTGCGCACGGCGTCGGCCGTGACATCGAAGCGCGGCACGGGCGGGGGCGCCGGTACGGGCACGGGGCGCAGGGCGACGGCCGAGAACACCCCTTCGCTGGCGTAGCGGTGGCCGTCGCGGTCGCGGACGATGCCCATCCGGCCGGGGACGGGCGCCTCCGTGACGCTCTCGTGCCCGTCGGCGACCTCCCGCCGCAGCAGGTCACGGTGGATCCGGTCGGACAGGTTCAGCAGGAGACGGTTGTCCAGCATGCCGATGTACACGTACTGCGGCAGCCCCGCCTCCGCGGCCCAGCGCCGCAGCCGTTCGTCCTGCTCGTCGGGCGTCCCGGACAGCGGCGGGACGCGCCACGTCGGCAGCGACAGGGTCACCCCGCCGAACTCCACCCCGGGCAGGAAGTCCACCAGGGGTTCCATCTCGCCCCAGGTCCAGGCCGGCCGGACGGAGCCGTCGAGGGCGAGCTCCTGGAGGAACCGGATGACGCCGGTGGCTATCTCCGGGTTGACGAGGTTGGCCGTGCGGATGGCCACCGGCTTCCCGGTGGGCGCGTGGACCAGATGGAACCGGCCCCCGTCGGCCCCGACCAGCAGATCCGCGAACGCGATCTGCTCGGGAGCGGGAGCCGAGGGGTCGTCCTCGAACACACCCGTCGTGACCTTGAGTTGGTAGTCGTACACGCTGGGCGCGACGACCACGTTGTTCACCCGCGAACGGTTGCTGACGTAATCGAGCTCGCACAGGATCGCGTCGGGGTGGGCCGCCTTCTCGGCGGCGGTCAGATCACGGACGTGCGCGTCGACGGAGGGGTCGCCGTACGCGAACCTGCCGCTCGCCTTGCCCGCCGGGATGGCCACGCCGATCGGGGAGAGGGTGATACGGACGTCACTCCCCACTCCCTCGTCGAGCTCATCGAGCTGGAAGAACACGTCGTAGCTCGTCGGCGGCGTCCCGGGGGCGGGCGGGAACGCGGCGAGGTCGTCCTCGGTGATCCGCACCGTGCGCTCCCCCGTGCGGCGGGCACGGTCGATCAGCTCGGCCCGCAGCCGGCGGCCGTAGAGGAACACCTCGTCCTCCCCGTACGAGCTCTCGCTCATCCGGTGCGACGAACCCGGATACCCGGCCGGGGCGCCGATGCCCCGCACAGGGTCGAACACACGGTGCAGCGGGACGAGGGTCTGGCCGAACGCCTCGGCGAACCGGTCGGTGTGGCGCTGGAGCTCCGGGAAGCGCGCCGACAGCAGCGACATGCGGATCATCGCGCTCACGGCGGCCTCCACCTTGGGCGCCACCCCGGCGGGTACCTGTCCGGACAGCGCCAGGGTCAGATCGACCTGGAGCTGCTCCTGCGTGGCGTTGGCGTCGGTGCGCAACGCCGCGTACACGGCGTTCAGTTCGTCGATTCCCTCGCCGACGCGGGTCGCCCGGTAGCCGGCGATGGCCTCCCGTGCCGTGCGCAGCCGCCCGGCCACCTCGCCGTTCTCATCCAGGTCGGCGCGGTTCCAGCGGGCGGCGGGGTCGATGTCGAACGCCGAGGGGGTCAACTCCCGGATCAGGATGCCGCGTTCGACGAGTTCGCCGACGAAACGGACCAGGACCTCGCCGGGCGCGTCCGGGAACGCCTCGCCGAGGCTCTCCCGGATCGCCGTGAGCGTCACGGGCCGCCCCGCCATCCCCATGACGTGCCGCACCGGGGGCGTGTACCGGACGTTGGACGTCTCGTGCACCTTCCCGTCCGCCGCCTGGGGGTTCACCATGACCGCGATCCGGTCCCCGGCCAGATACACGGTCGGGTTGGCCACCACCCGCATCCTGCCGCCGAGTTCGGCGACGGCGCGATCGGTGAGCTGTTTGAGCCAGGGGAATCCGACGCGCGCGTGTTTGCGGTGCTCGCCGGGCCGACCCAGGACCAGCGGTTCGTCCCCGAACCCGGCGAGCGCGCTGCCGCCGAAGACCCCGAACGGCGTGGTGCGCGTGGCGATGCGGATCGCGTACTTCAGCAGGGCCCGGTGAATCGACCGGACCTTTTTGTCCGCCTCTTTTCGGCCTTTGCCGCCCGGCTCCTTCCGGTCGGTGTCCCCGGAGCCGTCTGCGGCGGAAAGCAGCGTATCCACCTGATCGGCCAGCACCGAACTGGCCACCCGGACGGATTCCCGGAAGATATCGTCCGCCCAGAGCGCGCGAATTCCATCGAGCGGGTTTTCGTCAGCGGGCCGGTCCGGATAGAAGCCGGTGGAGCGAATGGGGGTTCGGATCAGCACGCGATCCGACACCCGGTATTCAGAACTTGCCATGAATGAGTACCCCGTCACCAATGTGCAGAGACCGTCGCGGCCAGAATGTCGTTGAGGTCCAGCAGCGTTTCGTCCGTGCCGTACCAGGAATGCACGCCGGTCAGATTAAGAATCACTTCGTCCACCCCGGCCGCCGCATAGCCGGCCAGCCCGGCGGCGATGTCGGACGGACTTCCGTAGAGGAATCCACCGCCGGAGATCAGGGCCCGCGCGGCGGAGACCGGGTCGTTCGCCGGTACATCCACCCCGGCCCGCGCCAGCATGTCGGCGTAGTGCGGCAGGACCAGATGCCCGCCCGCCGACAGATGGGCCAGCTCGACGGGGTGGCGCCCGCGCCGCTCCACGGCCACCGGTACGGCGGCGACGACGGAGGGGCGGGGCCGGCCCGCGGACTCCGCGCCCTTGTCCACCGCCGGCAGCACGGTGTCCCGGATGTAGCCGGCCGGCGCCAGCCAGGTGATCGCGGCGTCGGCGACCTCGCCCGCCACCCGGGCCATCGCGGGCCGCAGCACGCCCAGCCCCAGCCGCACCCGTGGATGGGGCACCGGCGTCAACGCCTCGCCCGGGTGGAAATACCCGGGCGCCCCCGCCGGCCGTTCCGCGCCCTGGCCCGGGCCCCCGGCCGGGGGGTCCCAGCGCTGCGCGAGACAGCTCCGGGTGGCGCGGATGAACTCGGCGGCCGCGTCGACGGGCCTGTCGTAGGCGGCGCCGAGCCGCGCCGTCTGCGTCGCCCGGCTGCCCGGCCCGTATCCCATGACGGCCGGCTGCCCGGTGACCGCCGCCACGGTGCGCGCCTCCAGCGCGGCCTGGGCCGGATGGCGCAGCGGGGTGACCAGGACGCAGGTCCCGGCCGGGACCGGATATCCGGCGCCGGCGAGATAGGCGAAGGTCGCGGCGGGCTCGAGCCCGTAACTCTGGCCCTGCCACAGGCGGGAGAGCTGGGAGTCGTGGGCCACGTAGCGCGCGAACGGCACCGCCTGCTCGGCGGTGGCGGGCACGGTGGGGATCAGCAGTGACAGTCTCATCACTGGTCCACCGAGGCCAGGCCGATGCTCCGGAGGTAGGAGCCGGACAGTACGGCGCAGAACGGGTCGTCCCCGGTGGCGGTCGGCTCCGCCAGCTCCCACCGGTCGATCAGCCGGCTCGCGGCCTTGATCAGCTCCTGGTCGCCGGAGTCGAGGACGCTCCGGACCAATTGGTCCTCCAGCGTCTGCCGCAACGAGACCGCGAACGGACTGTCGCACTCCGGCAGACACGGCCCGTGATACAGCGTCAGCGCGTCCCTCACCCGGCCCGCCTTGAGCAGGCCGAGCACCAGGAGCGCGTCGACCATGACGGGCGCGGCCAGGACGTAGCGGCGCCCCAGGGCCTCGTAGCGCACGTCGACCCCGAGCTTCCGGGCCCGGTACGCCAGGGTGGGCAGTGTCGACGCGGAGACGTCCCGTTCGTAGATGCGATGGTGCAGTCCGTCGCGGCTCATCGAGCCGCCCGCCACGGCCAGCGCCGTGATGAATTCCATCGCCCTGCTGCTGGTGACCGGCCGGCCGTCCACTTCGTAGCGGCCCAGGACACTGACCCGCAGCCGGGCCGGAATGTCCACCGTTAATTGCGCATCCAGATCGAAGTGCGGCAATGCCGTGGATGCGGAGGTCTCAGATTCTTTCCATGGCGCTTTGTAATCCGATGCCAATTCTGGCACTCGTCCCCCAAACCCCGTTTATGTTGCGAAAGAACACCCCTTAGAGCGGCCGGTGCACCAAAATCGACCAGACCTGATCAAATGGGGCGGTCACATGCACGTTACACGCTATTCACATGGCGCTTCTTGGGTCAACGGGGTATCGCCCACGTCACACCGAGACATGAGCCAACAACTGTGTGTAGGTGGCACGTTTATTCACGAACCGGACGAGCGTCACCCCATTTGCGGTGCATTCAGGGTCCATTTTTGGCCAACCCCACCCACGTGAAAGCCGTGTGATCGAGGCGTGAATTCCCCCTGGCAGGTTGTGTCTCGGCGAACGGACCGGCCGTTCGCACCGACCCGGTACGGGTACCTCACGAAAGGACACGAAGATGTCTGACTTCGACCTCGACGCCAAGGTTCTGAACGACGAGCAGGCTGCCAACGGCCCGATGATCACCAGCATCTCGCTGTGCACCCCCGGCTGCCCCTCGGCCGCCGGCTGCACCACGAGCGTCTGCACCCAGGGCTGCCACATCAGCAAGTAAGCACATGGGCGCGGGTGTTCGACTGTGCATCACTGCGGTTGAACGCCTACGCGTCTGCAAGTCCGCTTCAGGCGAGACTAGTCCGGGCGTTCCTGTTGCACACGGGAGCGCCCGGCTCTTCGCGTGAAGGCCGCCAACTCGCCCCGGAATCACCTATCGTGAGCATTCACCTGTACGACACCGGCGCCCGGCAGATCCGTGACTTCTCCCCGCTGATCCCGGGCCGCGTCTCGATCTACCTGTGCGGGGCGACCGTACAGGCAGCGCCGCACATCGGGCACATCCGCTCGGGCCTGAACTTCGACATCATGCGCCGCTGGTTCGCCTACCGCGGCTACGACGTGACGTTCGTACGCAACGTCACGGACATCGACGACAAGATCCTGGCGAAGGCCGCCGAGCAGGGCCGCCCCTGGTGGGCGATCGGCTACGCCAATGAGCACGCGTTCAACGACGGCTACGCCGCCCTGGGCTGCCTGCCGCCGACGGTGGAGCCGCGGGCGACCGGGCATGTCACCGAGATGGTCGAGATGATGCGCGGCCTGATCGAGCGCGGCCACGCCTACGCGGCTGACGGCGATGTCTACTTCGACGTGCGGTCCTTCCCCGGGTACCTGGAGCTGTCCAACCAGGACCTGGACCATCTGCTCCAACCCTCCGGCGAGGGCGAGACCGGCAAACGGGATCCGCGCGACTTCGCCATGTGGAAGGCCGCGAAAGAGGGCGAGCCGAGCTGGGAGACGCCGTGGGGGCGGGGCCGTCCGGGCTGGCACCTGGAGTGCTCCGCCATGGCGCACAAATATCTGGGCGCCGCGTTCGACATCCACGGTGGCGGCCTGGACCTGATCTTCCCGCACCACGAGAACGAGATCGCGCAGGCCAAGGCCTTCGGCGACGACTTCGCCTCGTACTGGCTCCACAACGCGTGGGTGACCATCAGCGGCGAGAAGATGGCGAAGTCGCTGGGCAACTCGGTGCTCGTCTCCGAGATGGTCAAGCAGTGGCGCCCGATCGTGCTGCGCTACTACCTGGGCACCCCCCACTACCGGTCGATGATCGAGTACAGCGAGGAGGCCCTGCACGAGGCCGAGGCGGCGTTCGCCCGCATCGAGGGCTTTATGCAGCGCGTCGTGGAGCTGGCCGGATCCGTCGAGCCCGCCGCCGAGGTGCCGCCGGCGTTCGCGGAGGCGATGGACGACGATTTCGGGGTGCCGCAGGCGCTGGCGATCGTCCACACCACCGTCCGCCAGGGCAACTCCGCGCTGACCGCCGGCGACAAGGAGGCCGCCGTCGCCCGGCTGGCCGAGGTCCGCGCCATGCTCGGCGTCCTGGGCCTGGACCCGCTGGACGATCACTGGGCGGGCACCGGAACCCGTCGCGGAGATGATCTCCACGCCGTGGTGGACTCCCTGGTCAGGATGGTGCTGGAGCAGCGCGAGAGCGCCCGGGGCCGCAAGGACTACGCGGCCGCCGACGCCATCCGCGATCAGCTCCAGCAGTCCGGCCTCGCCATCGAGGACACCCCCTCCGGGCCTCGCTGGACCCCGCCATCGAACTGACGGCCGGATTCCGGATGGGGTGAGACCGGCCCCCAAGCCAGCCCTATGTCCGTATTGTGCGGATATTCTATGGACTATGAGCCAGCCAGGTCGGCCGCTGTTCCGTCGTTCCCCCCACGGCGGATGGTCCCCTGTCCAGCTCTCCCCGGTGATCCTCACCGTGGTCATCGCCGCCCTGGCGTACAACACGCCCAGGCGCATGGCCTTCAGCCGCCTCCTGCCCGCCGCGCCCGCCCTCGCCGCCGCCATGTGGCCCGTGCTCCCCACCGTCCTGCTGGGCACGGTCTGCCTGTTTCTCATGATCGGCCTCAGCATCGTGTTCCCCGGCCTGGGGACGTGGTGGACGGCGGGCGGGATCGTCGCGGTCACCGTGGCGGCCGCGTACGGCAGCCATGTCCGGCTCCAGCGGGAACGGATCCTCTTTCAAGTGCGACTCGTCGCCGACGCCGCCCAGACGGTGGTCCTGGGGGCCATGCCACGCTGCTTCGGGGGCATCCAGATCGACTCGCTGTATCTCGCGGCCGCGGCGGAGGCCCGCATCGGCGGCGACTTCTACGAGGCGGCCGACACCCGGTACGGGGTCCGGCTGCTCATCGGCGACGTACGGGGCAAGGGCCTGCCGGCGGTGGGGGCGGCCGCGGCGGTGGTCAACTCCTTCCGGGAGGCCGCCCACGACGAGGCGGACCTGAGCGGCGTCGCGCGCCGCCTGGAGGCCAGCAGCAACCGCTACAGCGCCGCGTTTCCACCGGAAGACCTGGTGGAACGCTTCACAACCGCCCTGCTCGTCGAGATCCCGCACGAGATGGACAGCCTCAGAGTCCTCAATTGCGGCCATCCACCGCCGCTCCTCCTCAACCACGGCGAGCTCCGCACCCTCCAGCCCAGCGACCCCTCACCGCTGCTCAACCTCGCGGAGCTCATCGGCGGCCAGTACACCGTCGACACCTTCGACATCGCCGCCGGCGGTCAACTGCTCCTCTACACGGACGGCGTCACCGAGGCCCGCGGCCACGACGGCGCGTTCTTCCCCCTGGCCGACTGGATGCGGCGGCAGGACGCCGCCCATCCCCGCGAACTCCTCGACAGCCTCCACCGCGATCTCCTCAGCTACAGCGACGGAGGCCTCAACGACGACATCGCCGCCCTGGCGGTACGGATCGGCTGACGGCCGTACGGCGTGCGCCCCGCGCCCCGCGGAGGGACCATCGCCCCATGGACCGTGACCCTGGCCGTCCCCTCCGGCTGGCACAGCAGGAGGACGCCGACGCGCTGCTCTCGCGCAGCCCGCTCGCCGCCCTCGTCGGCATGCTGCTGGACCAGCAGATCCCCATGGAGTGGGCCTTCACCGGCCCGTACACCATCGCCCGGCGGCTCGGGCGCGACGATCTGGACGCGCACGAGATCGCGGCGTACGACCCCGAGGCGTTCGCGGCGCTGTGCGCCGAGAAACCGGCCGTGCACCGGTACCCGGGGTCGATGGCGGGACGGGTGCAGCAGCTGTGCCGGTACCTGGTCGAGCACTACGACGGGGACGCGAGCGCGGTGTGGACCGGGTCGGGATCGGGGCGCGAGCTGCTGGAGCGGCTCCAGGCGCTGCCGGGGTTCGGCCGGCAGAAGGCACAGATCTTCCTGGCGCTGCTGGGCAAGCGGCTGGAGGTGACGCCGGAGGGCTGGCGGGAGGCGGCCGGGAGCTATGGGGAGGCGGGGTCGTACCGCTCGGTCGCCGACATCACCGGGCCGGAGTCCCTGGAGAAGGTCCGGGCCTACAAGCAGGAAATGAAACGAGCCGCCAAGAAGGCAGCGGTCAAGAAGACGTGAGACCACCCCCTCGACCTGCGGCGCGTCGCGCCGCGTGTCGGGAGGGGAGCGCCGGAAGACTGTCCCCATGAGCAGCGCCAAAGCATTCCTCGAAGGCGGCCCGGACGATCTGCCGGAGCGGGTCGTGCCGATCACACCTCCCGGGGTCGAGCTGAAGGTCCCGTTCAAGGGTGGTTACGAGCACTTCAAGGCCACCCCGCGGCATCAGGACACCGCCGAAGGCCGGCTGCGCGTCTTCGAGTGGTGGGAGCGGACCGAGATCGCCGAGTGAGCCGGTGACCAGCGGGTGATCGCGGTGGCCCGGACCGGCCGGGAGATCGGATTCCATAGCCGGGAGTCCGGAATGCGGACTCCCGGGGAAAGAATTCTCGCTCAGGAGTTCCATGCATCACTCCCGGTATGCGGCTGATTGTCGCCATCGCACTCCCGCGCCATGGCTGCGCCGGGAGCCGCTCGCCCGGTAGGCTTTCCGTGTGATCTTCAAGCGCATCGGCAACGGGCGGCCGTACCCCGACCACGGCAGGGAAAGCACCCGCCAGTGGGCGGACGTTGCCCCCCGCCCGGTACGCCTGGACCAGTTGGTGACCACCAAGCAGCAGCTCGACCTCGAGACGCTGCTCGCGGAGGACTCGACGTTCTACGGCGACCTCTTCGCGCACGTCGTGAAGTGGCGTGGCGACCTCTACCTGGAGGACGGGCTGCACCGGGCGGTACGGGCCGCTCTTCAGCAGCGCCAGGTGCTGCACGCGCGCGTGCTCGAGCTCGACTGACCCGTCGAAATTCATATCGAACTCCGCACTCGCATTCGAGTCGAGTGGGTTTCGAAAACGGTCGCATGGGCGGCTATTGGCCCTTTTGGGTAGGGGTCCGGGCAAACCGTTGATCATCTAGTAGGCAGCGGCTCCGCCCGGCACTACGCTGCGCTCATGAGCATGCTCACCCCTCCTGGCATGGGTGGTAAGTACCGCATCACGGGCCATCGGTTCCCGCATACGCGCCGCGCCCGCAACCGCCGAAGGATCGTGCTCGCCGGCACCGCCACGGCCGTCGCGCTGGGGCTGGCCGGGTGGGGAACGATCCAGCTCGTCGACGTCTTCTCGGGCGGGCCGACCACGACACGGGCGGCGGCCCCGGCGAAACGCAACGGCGACTGCAAGAGCGGCTCCGAAGCGGCCGGGGCGGCCGGAGCCGCCGGACGGAAGCTGCCCCGGGACGTGCCCCGGCCCGGCGACATCACCGTCAACGTCTACAACGCCACGCCGCGCGGCGGGCTCGCCAAGATCACGGCGGATGAGCTGGAACGGCGCGGCTTCAGGATCGGCAAGGTGGGCAACGCCCAGGAGGACTACGACAAAAAGGTGAACGGCACCGGGGTGCTGCTGGGGTCCAAGGATTCCCTGGAAGGCGCGCTCCGGGTGCTGGGCACCCAGCTCGCCGGGGCGGAGGCCAAGGGCGACCAGCGCGAGGGGCAGGACGTGGACCTCGTGCTGGGGGCGGCCTATCAGGGGCTGACGCCGCAGGAGGAGGCGGAGAAGGGGTTGGCGGCGCTGGAGCGGGGTGAGGTGCCGCCTTCGCCTTCGGCGCCTTCACAGGCGCCGTCCTCGGCGGCTCCGGCCGCCCCGGCTGCACCGAAGGCCGGCCCGCCCGCCAAGTGCTGACGCCCTTGGCGGGGGGCGCGGTGAGCCCGTGCGGGCCGGTGGGCCGTTTGTGCCCACCCGTTCCGCCCTGCGGAACGACTGCCCACAAACGGGGGTGTCAGCCCGCCGTGCCGTACATTCGGTCGCCCGCGTCGCCGAGGCCCGGGACGATGTAGCCGTGCTCGTTGAGGCGCTCGTCCACGGAGGCGGTGACGACGGTCACCGGGGCGCCCTCGAGCTCGCGCTCCATGATCTCGACGCCCTCCGGCGCGGCCAGCAGGCAGATCGCGGTGACGTCGTCCGCGCCACGGGCGATCAGCTCGTTGATCGCGGCGACCAGCGTGCCGCCGGTGGCGAGCATCGGGTCCAGCACGTAGACCTGGCGACCGGAGAGGTCCTCGGGCATCCGCGTCGCGTACGTCTCCGCCTTGAGGGTCTCCTCATTGCGGATCATGCCGAGGAAGCCGACCTCGGCCGTCGGCAGCAGCCGGACCATGCCGTCGAGCATGCCCAGGCCGGCCCGGAGGATCGGCACCACCAGCGGGCGCGGGTGGGAGAGCCGGACGCCGGTGGTGGCCGTCACGGGGGACTCGATGCTGACCTGCTCGGTGCGCACGTCGCGCGTGGCCTCGTACGCGAGCAGGGTGACCAGCTCGTCGCAGAGGCGCCGGAAGGTGGGGGAATCGGTGCGCTTGTCGCGCAGGGTGGTGAGCTTGTGAGCCACCAGGGGGTGGTCGACGACGTGGATCCGCATGACATCGACATTAACCGAGCTTTAATGCCCGAGCGCCCGCCCGGGCGCCACAGCGGGGCCACGAGGGACCTTCCACAGTCTGTCGCAGCCCTGGCATCAAACCACCACTTAGGGGGAAAGTGGGCACGTACGCCCGGTCTGTCGCCGGGCGAGGACCTCGGCACGAGGTGGTGCTGCCCATGGCTGGCCGTGACAGGCGGGGATCCGGGTCGGCTGCCCGGACGCCCCAGGAGGCGACGGAAGCGGACCCCCGGAAACCGGACTCCATAGACCCGGCGCGCCGGACGCCCGGCGAGCGGAGGGACCCCAGACGGCCCCGGGAGGCCGCCGGCCCCGCCCCGGACGACGGGACGGAGAGCGCCGAGGACCGCAGACGACGACGCGCCCAGTTCCTCCGTGAGCTGAACGAGGCCAAGGAGCTGCGCGACCGCGTACAGCCGCGCCGGGCCCGGGCGGCCCGGATGCGTCAGCAGATGCGGATGCGCACCTTCCGCTGGTGACCGGCGGACCCGCCCGCGCCACGCCCGTACGGCGCCCTCACGGGCCCCACGTGAGCGACATCTCTCGGACTGCTGCACGACGCAGCGCGGAAGACCTCTCGCAACGCCCAGGTTTCTGCCACGATTCCGAGTGGGCGGGGTGGTCCCCGTCCGACCCGGCACCGCCTATGACCAGTGGGAGAGTCACGGTGTACTTCGCCGCAATGCTCGCGCGCACCGAAGACGGGTGGGTAGCGAGCGACACAGAACTCGACAACGTGGAGACCCTGTCCGACATCGCCGACATCGCCCGCGAGGCCTCGGAGGACGACGACACGGTCCTGGTGCTCATCGAGCAGGAGGACGCCTGGTTCGGCGTCGTCCGGGTGGACGGCGAGGACGACCCCCGGGTCTTTCTCTCGAACGCCGCCGTCGCCAACCGCAGCTCGTACGGGACGATGCTCGTCGACGAGCTCCTGGGGCACGAGGACGACGAGGGTGACGATCTGGACACCCTCGACCTCGACGGCACCGAGGACGGCGAACCCGAGGCCGGGGAGGACGACGGCGACGACGGGGCGGCCGGCTCCGTCGCGCCCAGCGGCCCGCTGGGCGACGGCAGGCTGCTGGAGGACCTGGGGGTGAGCGAGAAGGAGCTCCTGGCTCTGGACGGGGACGCCCTCGGCACGATCGCCGAGGCCCTCGGCTGCACGGACGTCCTGGAGGCCGTCCGCTGACGTCCGCCCGGACGGGTGCGCTCACACTGGTGCCATGAACGAAGCCGTCCACGACTCAGCCGTCCCGGTCCACGACCCGGTGCGCGACCCCTGGCTCGCCCCCATGCGGGCCGCCCTGGCGGAGGCCGCGGCGGCCCCCGCCACGGGCGACGTGCCGGTGGGCGCCGTCGTGCTGGACCGGGACGGCTCCGTCATCGGCCGCGGCCGCAACGAGCGCGAGGCCACCGGCGACCCCACCGGCCACGCGGAGGTCCTCGCGATCCGCGAGGCCGCGCGGGCCGTCGGTGAGTGGCGGCTTTCGGGCTGCACCCTCGTCGTCACCCTCGAACCCTGCACGATGTGCGCGGGAGCGATCGTCCTCTCCCGGGTGGACCGCGTCGTCTACGGCGCCGCCGACGAGAAGGCCGGTGCGGCCGGCTCCCTCTGGGACGTGGTCCGCGACCGCCGCCTCAACCACCGTCCCGAGGTGATTTCCGGGGTCCTCGCCGACGAGTGCGCCGAGCTGCTCACCCGCTTCTTCCGCGACAGGTGACCAGGACCACACCCGTACGACCCGGAACGGATTTCAGGGCACGGCCCACCGTCCGCTAAGCTCTCTCTCGGTAGCGTGTCCGAGCGGCCTAAGGAGCACGCCTCGAAAGCGTGTGTGGGGGCAACTCCACCGTGGGTTCAAATCCCACCGCTACCGCTTATGGGAACCGCCCCGATCCGGACACCGGATCGGGGCGGTTCTTTGCTTCCCTGCCGCCCCGACAGCGATTTCACGCTGCCCCGCCGGCGCGACGCGCCCGGGCGGACGGGGCTCGCGGATCGATTCCGGTCATCTCATGGTCCGGACCAAGCGGACGCCCGGCGGCGGAGCCCTTGCCCCCGATCGGTGGCCGCGGCATCACGCTCCGTCAGTCGATCAATTCCGGACCGTGTCGGAATCTCCCGTCTTGTGGCATGGACCCACCGACCGGACGATCGGTCTGCGCTCCCGCGCGGGCACCGCGCGGGCTCTTCGAGGAGGACCGCATGAACGATCGACTCAGTCTCGCGCCCGATGCCGCACGGCAGTTGGCCACGACCACCAAGACCACCCCGCAGATGCGCGGGATCACGCCCCGCTACCTGCTGCGCGCGCTGCCCTGGGTCGACGTCGAGTCCGGCGTCTACCGGGTCAACCGCCGCCGGACGTTCATCCTCGGCGACGACCGCATCAGCTGCTACTCCGAGGGCGGCACCAACCGCGTCGTCCCCGAGGACCTGCGCGAACTGCCCTTCCTGCGCGACGCCGACGCGGCACTGCTGGCCGAACTCGCGGGCTCCTTCGAGCAGATGACCTTCGAGCCCGGGCAGATCATCGGCGCCGAGGGCGAGACCTGCGACAAGCTGACCGTGATCGTCAGCGGTCGCGCCGAGAAGCGGGTCACCGGCCGGTACGGCGAGGACGCGCTGCTGGAGGTCATAGGCGACGGCCAGTTCTTCTGTCTGGACTCCTGGACCCGATGTCAGCCCTTGCCGTTCCGGGTCAAGGCGGTCACCTCCGGTGTCGCCCTGACCGTCGGGCTCGACGCGCTCAACGCGCTGGCCGACCGCGACGCGGGCCTGCGGGCCGCGCTCGACGCCCACATCGCGGGCGAGGCCCCCCTGCCCGGCTCCGAGGTGCCCGTCGACCTCGCCTCCGGCCACACCGGCGAACCCGAACTGCCGGGCACGTACGTGGAGTACGAGGACACGCCCCGCGAGTACCACATGACCCTCGCCCAGACCGTGCTGCGCGTCCACACCCGCGTCTCCGACCTCTACAACGCGCCCATGGACCAGACCCGGGTCCAGGCCGACCTCACCATCCAGGCGCTCCGCGAGCGCCAGGAGGCGATGATCCTCAACCACCCCGAGTTCGGCCTGTTCAACAATGTCGCCCCGGGCCAGCGCGTCCAGCCGCGCACCGGCGCGCCGACCCCCGACGACCTCGACGAGCTGCTCTCCCGGGTGTGGAAGCAGCCCAGCTTCTTCCTCGCCCACCCCAAGGCCATCGCCGCCTTCGGCCGCGAGTGCACCCGCCGGGGCGTCCCGCCGGTGATCGACACCCGCTTCGGCAGCCCGCTGATCACCTGGCGCGGGGTGCCGCTGCTCCCCTCCGACAAGGTGCGCTTCCAGGGCGCCGGCGGCGCCGCGACCACCGAGATCCTGCTGATGCGGGTGGGCGAGGCCGAGCAGGGCGTCATCGGGCTGCGCCCGGCCGGGGTGCCGGACGAGGTCGAGCCGGGCCTGTCGATGCGGAACATGGGCACGGACCAGAAGGCCATCACCTCGTACCTGCTGTCGGCGTACTTCAACGCCGCGGTGCTGGTGGAGGACGCGCTCGCGGTCCTCCAGAACGTCGAGGTGTCGAAGTACCATGACTATTCCTGACGTCGGGACGTACCGGGGGATGCCGACCGACCGGTCGTGGGCCCAAGTGCCTTCCGTAGCCCCTTCCGCGGCACCGCAGTCCGTGCCGCAGTCCACCCCGCCGCGCGGGCGCGGCTTCGACCCGATGGAGGCCCGGGCGGACGTCCCCGTCCTCCACCGCACCGTCAACGGCCATCCGCTCGTCTGGCTGGACAACGGCGCGACCACCCAGAAGCCGCGTCAGGTCATCGAGGCGCTCACCGCCTACTACAGCGCGGCCAACTCCAACATCCACCGCGGCGCGCACACCATGGCCCGCGAGGCCACGGACACGTACGAGGCGGGCCGGCAGGCCGTCGCGGACCTGCTGGGCGCGGCCTCCCCCGACAGCGTCGTCTTCACCCGGGGCACCACCGAGGCCATCAACCTCGTGGCCCAGACCTGGGGACGCGCGAACATCGGCCCCGGCGACGAGATCCTCGTCGCCACGCTGGAGCACCACTCCAACATCGTGCCCTGGCAGTTGCTCGCCAAGGAGAAGCGGGCCCGGCTCGTGCCCATCCCGCTCCTCCCGGACGGCAGCATCGACCAGGCCGCCTTCGCGGACCTGCTCTCCTTCCGCACCCAGCTCGTCGCCGTCAGCCAGGCGTCGAACGTGCTGGGCACCGTGCCACCGGTGAAGGAGATGACCGCACTGGCGCACCGCTACGGGGCGAAGGTGCTGATCGACGGGGCCCAGGCGGTGGCGCACTTCCCCGTCGACGTCCAGGACCTGGACGCGGACTTCTACGTCTTCTCCGGGCACAAGCTGTTCGCCCCGACGGGCATCGGCGCGCTCTACGGCAAGCCGGAACTGCTCGCCGCCATGCCGCCCTGGCAGGGCGGCGGCAACATGATCGACCAGGTCGACTTCGCGGGCAGCACCTACGCGCCGGTGCCGCACCGCTTCGAGGCCGGCACCGGGCACATCTCCGGGGTCGCCGGGCTGCTGGCGGCGATCAACTGGCTGACCGGCTTCGACCGTGAGGCCGTCGCCGCCTACGAGAACGGGCTGCTGGCCTACGCCGAGCAAGCCATGTCCCAGGTGCCGGGGATCGCCGTCCTGGGCTCGGCGCCGGAGAAGATCGCGACACTGACGTTCACCCTGGCCGGGCACGACCCGGTCGCCATCGCCCGCTCGCTCGACCAGGACGGCATCGCCGTCCGCGCGGGGCACCACTGCGCCCAGCCCTCGCTGCGCCACTACGGCGTGGAGAGCGCGGCGCGGGCCTCGCTGGCGCTCTACAACACACGGGAGGACGTCGACCGGCTGGTCGCGTCCCTGCTGCGGCTGACGTCCGGAAGCTGATGTCGGGAAGCTGATGTCCGGAGGCTGATGTCCGGAGGCTGACAGCCCCGAGCCCGTACCCCCTCATGGGGGTACGGGCTCGGGCCGTCCCGGGGATCAGCCGAGCACGGCGGCGAACATGCCGGGCTCGTAGGAGCCTCCCCGCTGGTGCACGATCACGGCGAGCCTGTTGGCCGCGTTGACCAGGGCGACCAGGGAGACCAGCGCGGCGATCTGGTCGTCGTCGAAGTGCTCGCGCACCCGGTCCCAGGTCCCGTCGGACACGCCCTCATGGGCGTCGGCGAGCCGGGTGCCCTCCTCGGCGAGCGCCAGCGCCGCCCGCTCGGCCTCGGTGAACACGGTGGTCTCGCGCCAGACGGCGACCAGGCCGAGCCGCACCGCGGTCTCACCGGCGGCCGCGGCCTCCTGGATGTGCATGTCGACGCACCAGCCGCAACCGTTGATCTGGCTGACGCGCAGCGCCACCAGCTCCTGCGTGGACTGCGGCAGCGACGACTGCTGAATCGCCATGCCGGCGTTGGCGAACCGCTTGGCGAACTTCACGCCGATCTCGTTCCCGAGCATGTTGAACCGGGCGTCCATGGTTTCGTCCTCACTCGTGATGTCGTAACTCGTGGTGTGGCTTCGACGAACACGAGATGCCGGCGCGCCGCTCCCTGTAACGGGGCGGCCGTGTGACGTGCGCCATCGCTCACCGGTGTCACAAAGCCGCGTCCGGCGGCGTCTTGTGCGCGTGAATATCGTGAATACGGAGAACCCCGCCACCGAGGCGTTCGTCGCCCATCGCAACCTGCTGTTCACCGTCGCCTACGAGATGCTCGGCTCGGCCGCCGACGCGGAGGACGTCCTCCAGGAGACCTGGCTGCGCTGGTCGGGCGTCGACCTCGGCGTGGTGCGGGACCGGCGCGCCTACCTGGTCCGGATCACCACCCGACAGGCGCTGGGCCGGCTGCGGACGCTCGGCCGCCGCAAGGAGTCCTACGTCGGCACCTGGCTGCCCGAACCGCTGCTCACCGCCCCGGACGTGGCCGAGGACGTCGAGCTCGCCGACAGCGTCTCGACGGCGATGCTGCTGGTGCTGGAGACGCTCGCGCCGACCGAGCGGGCGGTGTTCGTACTGCGCGAGGTGTTCGACCTCGGGTACGACGAGATCGCCGAAGCCGTCGGCAAGTCCCCGGCCGCGGTCCGCCAGATCGCGCACCGGGCACGGGCGCACGTCGCGGCGCGCCGCCCGCGCGGGTCCGTCTCCCCGGCCGAGACCCAGGACGCGCTCGACGCGTTCCGGAGGGCCACCGAGACGGGCGACATCCAGGGCCTGCTCGACATCCTCGCGCCGGACGTCGTCTTCCTGGGCGACGGCGGCGGAGTCAAACAGGCCGTCCTGCGGCCGATCGTGGGCGCCGACAAGGTGGGCCGGCTGCTGGCCGCCGGGCTGGGCAGGATCGCCGCCACGGGGTCGCTGCGGCCGACCCTCGTCAACGGCCACCCGGCGCTGATCCTCCAGCTCGACGGCGAGCTCGACACCGTCCTGACGGTGCGCGTCGAGGACGGCCTCATCACCGGGTTCTACGCGGTGCGCAACCCCGAGAAGCTGTCGCGCATGGGGCGGGAGACCGCGCTGCGCCGCTGAGCCCTGGTCTTCCCGCTGAGCCTTCGTCTTCCCGCTGTCTTCCCGTGCCGGACAGGAGCACCACGAGTACTGTCTATTTACGCACTATTTCGTACGATTCGAGGAGCGGATCGCCCGTGCCCGGTGACGAGGAGCCCCAGCCCCAGCCGGAACAGCACCGCCTCCGGTTCCATGTGCTCGGCCCCGTACGGGCCGACCGCGACGGCCAGCCGCTGCCGCTCGGCTCCCCACAGGAGCGCGCCACCCTCGCGGTCCTGCTGCTGCGCGACGGCCGCTCCCTCACCGCCTCCGAACTCGTCGACGCCCTCTGGGGCGACGACCCGCCCCACCGCGCCATGGACACCCTGCGCGCCTACGTCACCCGGCTGCGCGCCGTCCTGGAGCCCGGCCGGCCCTTCCGGGGCCGCGCGAAGGTCCTCGTCTCCACCGGCGGCGGCTACGCCGTGCGGGTGCCGCCCGGAAGCCTGGACGCGACCGTGTTCGAGGAACACCTCGCGGCCGCCGCCGGCGCCCGCGCGGCCGGCGACCCCGCCGGGGCGTACACGCGGCTGACCACCGCCCTGGCCCTGTGGGAGGGCACCGCGCTGGCCGGGCTGACCGGCCCGTACGCCGAACGGGAGCGCGAGCGGCTCACCGAACTGCGCGCCACCGCCCGCGAGGACCACTTCGACTGCGCCCTCGCGCTGGGCCGGCACTCCGAATCGGTGGCCGGGCTGCGCGCCCTGACCGCCGAACAGCCCCTGCGCGAGAAGCCGCGCGCCCTGCTGATGCTGGCCCTCCACCGCGCCGGGCGGCAGTCCGAGGCCCTCGCGGTGTTCAGCGAGACCGGGCGCCTGCTCCCCGAGGGGCCCGGCCCCGAACTCGTCCGGCTGCGCGAACGGATCCTCGCGGGCGACCCCGCCCTCGCGGCCCCGGGCGCGGCGCCGGCCGCGGACGTACGGGGGGCGGGGGCGGGTGCGCCTGTACTTGTGTCCGCCGTACCCGACCGTCTGCCGCCGGAACCCGCCGGTTTCACCGGCCGCGAGACCCTCACCACCGAGGTACGCGAGGCCCTCGCCGCCGGGGACGTCGTCGTCCTCACCGGGCCCGGCGGCGCCGGCAAGACCGCGCTGGCCGTGCACACCGCCCGTGCCGTTCGCGCCGCGTACCCCGACGGCCTGCTCTACGCGGACTTGCGCGGCACGGACACGGCCCTGGTGGACCTGCTGTACGCGCTCGGCGTCACCGACGCCGCCCTCCCGGGCGGCGTGGAGCGCCGGGCCGCGCTCTACCGCTCCCTGCTCGCCGACCGGCGCGTGCTCGTCGTCCTCGACGACGCCCACGACCCCGCGCAGGTGCTCCCCCTGCTGCCCTGCGCGCCCGGCTGCGCGGCGCTCGTCACCACCCGCTCCCGGGACCTCGGCCCCGGCCTCGACCTGCCGGGCGTCCGGACGGTCGACGTGGGCGCCATGGAGGAGAAGGAGGCGCTGGCCCTGCTGACGGCGGCCGGCGGCGGCCGCGCCGTCGCCTCGGCCGTCGCCGGGGGCGACGCCGCCCGCGCCGTCGTCGGCGCCTGCGCACGGCTGCCGCTGGCCCTGCGGATCGCGGGCGCGCTCCTCACCACGCCCCCGGCTTGGCCCCCGTCCGACCTCGCCGCCCGGCTCGCCGAGGAGCGGCAACGGCTCGACACGCTGCACGCCGACGCGTCCTGCACCGATGCGCGGCCCGACGCCGACCGCCCCGGCGACCCGCAGGCCGGCGCCGACCTCGCCCTGGAGACCGTCTGCCGGGTCGCGCACGACGCGCTGGAGCCCGAGGCGGCCCGTGCCTTCCGGCTGCTGGCCCTTCCCGACGCCGGGCCGCTCGACGACGACTCGGCCGCCGCCGTCCTCGACCTCCCGGAGAACGCTCGGGCCGAAGCCGTCACCGGCGGGCTCACCCGCGCCGGGCTGCTGGAGTCACCCGCCCCGGGCCGCCACGGCCACCACGCCCTGGTGCGGCTGTTCGCCCGGCGGCAGAGCGAACGTACCGACAGCCCGCCCGTTCGCGACGCGGCGCTGCTGCGCCTCCTCGACCACCAACTGGCCACCGCCGTCACCGCGCTCCTGCGCCTGAACCCCGACAGCCCCCTGCCCCGCCACCTCCTCCACCACCTCGCCACCGCGGGCCGCCCCCTCGCCGACGGCGGCGCCGCCCGCGCCTGGACGCACGACGCCCACGCGCGCGTGCTCGCCACCGTGCGGCAGGTCCTGGCGCAGGACGTCCCCGGCGCCCTGCGCCCCGCCGTCGACCTGCTGACCGTCTGGGCCGACCTGACCGCGGACACCGCCCGCCGCCAGGACCTGGAGCCGCCCGCCCGGCAGGCCCTGGACCGGGCCCGGGAACAGGGCGACGACACCGCCGCCGCCCGTACGCTGCGCCTGCTCGCCGCGCCCCGCCCCGGGCCGGACGGTCTTGACCGCGCCGCGCACGACCTGCGGGAAGCCCTGCGCCTGGCCGAAGGGGCCCACGATCCGCTCACGCCCCTCCTCGCCGGGTACGAACTCGGCGTCGTCCTGCTGGAGCTGGACCGCGCCGACGAGGCGCTGCCCCTGCTCGTACGGGCCGAGGAGGGCCTCGGCCGGGAGGGCTCGACGGGCGCCGCCGCGGAGGCGCTGGCCCACGCGGCGCGCGCGTACATCGCGCTGGGCCGGCCCGAGGAGTCCCTCGCCGCCGCCGACACGGCGGCCGAGCGTGCCCGGGAGCTCGGCCACGGCCGGACCCTCGCGCTGGTGCTCCTCCAGACGGGCCGCGCCCATCTGCGGGCCGACCGGACGTCGGCGGCGGCCGACCGGCTGCGGGAGGCCCTGGCCGTCGAACCGGAAGGGACCGCGCCGCGCCGGGAGGCCCTGGTGTGGGCGTGGCTGGCGCGCTGCCGGCTCGCGCAGCTCCGGCACCGCGAGGCCGTCGCGGCCGCGGACCGCGCGCTGGCGCTGGAGGCCGGGCCGGGGGACGACCGCGTCCGGGGCCTGGCTCTGGCCGCCCGCGGCCGGGCCCAGCTGGCGCTCGGCGAACCCCGGCTCGCGCTGGGCGCGCTGCGGGAGGCGTACGAGGTGCTGGCGCGGGGCGGGGCGGCGGAGGCGGCGGAGGTCGCTTCGCTGCTGGACGAGGTGTTCCCGGTGGGTGGTCGGGGGCGGGGTGGGGCGGACGGGCCCTTCCGGGGCTGACCTCTTCGCGGTGCCTGCTATTGCGGTGCGGGATGCCCGGAATTTGGCCCCAGCGC